>NZ_JAZKVY010000260.1:0-348 GCF_036624925.1 Stenotrophomonas sp. A3_2 | reverse complement strand
AACGGCAACAGCCGAAGCAACAGCAACAGCCGAAGCAACAGCAACAGCGGGCTATCCGTGGGATGGCGGGGTGGGTCCGGTTGCGGGGCCGCTGCAAGTACGTCCCTGTAAGCTCGGTCGCCGCATCCATGCGGCTCACGCCCCCGCAACCGGATCCACCCCGCCTTCGACAGTTGGCCGCGATCTGCCGGGACTGCGTACTGCACTGCTGACTGCTGACTGCTGTTGGTGGGTGTCGACCTTGGTCGTCACCAGAGCAAGCGCAGCGAAGCGACCCGCTTTTGCTTTTCTTTTTTCTTTTCCGTGGCTGGACGCCCACGGAAACTGTCAGAGGCCGGGCGGGGTGGG
>NZ_JAZKVY010000259.1:0-36164 GCF_036624925.1 Stenotrophomonas sp. A3_2 | reverse complement strand
GGTTGCCGGCCGCTGGCCGGCAACCGGATCAATCAGGCCGCGCGCGCCAGCGCGTCCTTCGCTGCGGCGGTGGTCGACAGATCGAACACATCCACCGCGTCGATCAACCGGTTCGCCTGCTGCTCCAGGCTGCGTGCGGCGGCACTGGCTTCTTCCACCAGCGCGGCATTCTGCTGGGTGGTGCCGTCCATCTGGATCACGGTCTGGCTGACCTGTTCGATGCCCGCGCTCTGCTCCTGCGAGGCGGCGGAGATCTCGGCCATGATGTCAGTGACGCGCTGCACCGAGGCCACGATCTCGGCCATGGTGTCACCGGCCTCACGCACGCGCTGTGCACCGTGCCCCACCTGTTCCACCGAGGCTTCGATCAGCGACTTGATCTCCTTCGCTGCCGCCGCCGAACGCTGTGCCAGCGTGCGCACTTCGCTGGCCACCACGGCGAAGCCGCGGCCCTGCTCGCCGGCGCGTGCCGCTTCCACCGCGGCGTTCAGCGCCAGGATGTTGGTCTGGAAGGCGATGCCATCGATCACGCTGATGATCTCGGCGATCTGCCGCGACGAGGTTTCGATGGCACCCATCATTGCCACCACCTGGCCGACCACGCTGCCGCCGTGAGAGGCAACGGTGTGCGCGCCGATCGCCAGCTGGTTCGCCTGGCGCGCATGCTCGGCGTTCTGGCGCACGGTGGAGGTCAGTTCCTCCATCGATGCCGCCGTCTCTTCCAGGTTGGCGGCCTGCTGTTCGGTACGGCGCGACAGATCGTTGTTGCCGGCGGCGATCTCCGCCGCCGCCGTGTGGATGTTGCCGGAGGCGTGCTTGATGTCGGTGACGATGGTTGCCAGCTGCGTAGCGGTGGTGTTGGCGTCGCCGGCGATACGCGCGAACACGCCCTGGAAATCACCGTGCATGCGCGCGCCGAGGCGGCCATCGGCAATCGCGCGCAGCATGCTGGAGACCTCGCCGAGGTTCAGTTCAGTGGTCTGCATCAATCGGTTCAAGCCGTCGACCATTGCGCGGAAATCATGCTCGAAGCGTGCGCTGTCGCCGCGCTGGCTGAAGTCACCGGCGGCGGCGGCTTCGGCCAGGCGGCGGATCTCGCCGTTGATCATGCCGAGATTGGCCTTGGCCGTATCCAATGCGTTGGTGATCACGGCCTTTTCGCCGGGCAGGCGTTCCATGTCCTGGCTGAGGTCACCGACGGCATAGCGGCCCATGATCGAGATCGCGCGCATCTTCACCTGGATGTGCGCGTCAACCAGCGTGTTGCAGTCGGCCACCATGGTGCCGAACGCGCCCGGGAACGCACTGGCCTCCATGCGATGGCTTATGGTGCCGGCGTCATGCGCCTGCGCCATCGTCGCCTGTGCGTCCAGTACGCCGCGCAGCGTGGACTGCACCGCCTGCATCGCCTGCGCGAGGCGACCGATCTCGTCGCGGCTGCGCACCTGCACCACGTGCTGCAGATCACCGGCGGCCACGGCACGCGCAGCGGCTTCCACCGCCAGCACCGGCTGCACCACTGCGCGCCGCAGCCACCAGGCCAGGCCCATCAGCAGCAACACGGCGGCCAGCACGGTCAGCGCCGCGCACAGCAGCAGGGTCTGCCGGGCCTGCTGCGAACGTGCCGCCAGCGCCGCTTCGGCCACCTGCGTGGCATGCGTACTCAATGCATCCAGAGCGGTCGCCACCGCGCGATCCTTGCCGCGCACCAGGTTGTCGCCGGCGGCCGGGTCGTAGCCGGCCGCGGCAAATGCCTGCAGCGCCGCGTGATAGTCCTGCTGCAGCTGCGCGTGCAGGCCAACGAACGCCTGCGCCAGTTCACGCGTGCGCGCGTCCGGGCTGGTCACCAGGCCCTTGGCCAGCCGTTCGACCAGGCGGCCTTCGTTGTCGAAAGCGTCCAGGTGGCGCTGACGCAACGCGTCGTCGTGGCCGCGGAGCAGCACGTTCTTCCATTCCTGCACCTGGCCGCGGAACTCACGCTGCAGGCGTTCGGCGTCGCGGCTGTGCGTGACTTCGGGCGGAACCTCGGTGGACAACTTGAACCAGGCGGAGGCCAGGCCAGCCAGCGCGCACAGCAGGACCACGGCCAAGCCAACAAACACCGCGCCGAGCAGCTTGGACTGCAGGCGCGGAGCACGGACAGACGCATTCATGGGGAAGCACTCTCGGGAAGGGGCATTGCGGTATCGACCCGCCAAGCTCCCGCTGAAGTGCGACGTAAATCACATTAGCGTTTCGTTTAGTGATGTGAAGGAACTGTTTCATAGGACAAATGTGTCCGTATGGAACAAATGTGGACCCTGGACAGGGGATATAAATGTAACTATCGTAGTTACATGAAGACCGCGAACCCGCTCTCCGACGCCCTTCACGTGATGGCGCATCTGGTCGGCCAGGACGGCCCGCGCACCTCCGAGCAGCTGGCGTCCTGCCTGCCGACCCATCCGGTGGTGATCCGCCGTCTGCTGGCGCAGCTGCACAGGGCGGGCCTGGTTCGCAGCGCCCGTGGCCATGGCGGTGGCAGCCACCTGGCCCGTGATGCTGCAACGATCACCCTGCATGACATCTATCTGGCTGTGGGCGCACCACCGCTGGTGCAGGTCGGCGCCCGCGATTCCGGCGGCGGCTGCCCGATCCAGCAGCTGGTCAACAGCGCTTTGCTGGAGGGTGCACGCGAAGCACAGCGCCTGCTCGAACAGCGCCTGCGGGCGACCACACTGGACAAGCTCGGCGCCGACTTCGCCCGCCACCTCGCCCATCACCGCTCCCTGGAAGGTCACCATGAATCCTGATGTGCTCATCGTCGGCGGCAGTTATGCCGGCATTGCTGCGGGCCTGATCCTGGCCCGTGCCCGCCGCCCGGTCACCGTCATCGATGCCGGTTCACCGCGCAACCGTTTCGCCGGCCATTCGCACGGCGTGCTGGGGCTGGATGGCATCAGCGGCGCCGAGCTGCTGAAGACCGCGCGACAGCAGCTGCTGGACTACCCCACAGTGCGTTGGGTGCATGCCGAAGCCGTGCAGGCCACCGCCCGCGCCGAAGGCGTGGAGTTGCGTACCGCCGATGGCCAGGTGCTGGCCGCGCGCAAGCTGCTGCTGGCCAGCGGTATTGCCGACCAGTTGCCGGCGTTGCCGGGCCTGGCCGAGCGCTGGGGCAGCACCGTGCTGCATTGCCCGTACTGCCATGGCTATGAAGTGGGTGGTGGTGCCATTGGCCTGCTTGGCGGTCATCCGATGTCCGCCAGCAAGGCGCCGCTGTTCGCCGACTGGGGCAATGTCACGTTCTTCAGCATGGGACTGGACATCACGGATGAGGAACGCGCCGCCATGCAGCAGCGCGGCGTGCAGATCGAGACGTCACCCGTGCTGGGCGTGCAGGGCGACCAGCCGACCTGGCTGGAAGTGGAGCTGGCCGACGGCCGCCGAATCGCCCAGCGTGCGTTGTTCGTGCCGGCCACCCAGGCGATGGCCACGCCATTGGTGCAGCAGCTGGGCTGCACGTTGGTCGAGAGCCCGCTGGGCGTGCTGATCGAGGTCGATGCGATGAAGCAGACCTCGGTGCCGAACGTGTATGCCGCAGGCGATGCGACGACGGTCGGCAACATCACCCTGGCCATGGCCGAAGGCGTGCGCGCGGGCATCGGCGTGCACCACGCGCTGGTGGCCGAAGACAGCATCGCGCGCTGAACGTTGCACAGGTAGAGGCCGACCTTGGTCGGCGCTGTTCCATCCACGCATGGCGTGGATCTACTGCAATCGGGTGCGGTGGGTGCCGGTCTGGGCCGGCACCGCTCCGTTACCCCTTCACGCACAACACCTGGCGCAGGGTGTGCACCACGTCGACCAGGTCCAGCTGCGCGGCCATCACATCGTCGATCGACTTGTACGCGGCCGGTGACTCGTCCAGCACGCCGCTGTCCTTGCGGCATTCCACGTGCGCGGTGGCCTCGCGATGCTGGGCCAGCGTGATCTGCTGGCGCGCGGCGCCACGGCTCATCACCCGGCCGGCACCGTGGCTGCAGCTGTGGAAGCTGTCCGCGTTGCCTTTGCCACGCACGATGTAGCTGCGCGTGCCCATGCTGCCGGGAATGATGCCCAGCTCACCCTCGCGAGCGCTGACGGCCCCCTTCCGGGTCACCAGCAGCTCCTGCCCGTGGTGCGTTTCCTTCTGTACATAGTTGTGGTGGCAGTTCACCGCCATTGCCGCCAGCTGGAACTTCGGCAGCCGGTGGCGCATCTCGGCCAGCACGCGCGACATCATCGCCTCGCGGTTCTGCCGGGCGTAGTCCTGCGCCCACGACACGGCTTCGACGTAGTCATCGAACAGCGGCTCGCCTTCCATGAAGAACGCCAGGTCCTTGTCCGGCAGGTGGAAGCCCAGCACGCGCCGGGCCAGTTCCTCGCGCGCCTTCTCGATGAAGTAGGTACCGATCAGGTTGCCGGTGCCGCGCGAGCCGCTGTGCAGCATCACCCACACCGTATCCGTCTCGTCCAGGCACAGTTCGATGAAGTGGTTGCCGCCGCCCAGCGTACCCAGCTGGCGGTCCAGCTTGTCGGTGCGGATCCTGCGGTGCTTGTCCTTGATCTTCTCCAGGCCGTCGGCCAGCCCGGACTGCACCAACCGGGTGTGGATGCTGTCGGGCATGCGGTGATGCTCGCCGCCGCGCCCGTTGCCGACCGGGATGCTGCGCTCGATGCTGTTGCGCAGTTGCCGCAGGTCATCGGGCAGGTCGTTGGCGCGCAGCGTGGTACGCACCGCCGCCATGCCGCAGCCGATGTCGACGCCGACCGCGGCCGGAATGATCGCGCCACGGGTCGGAATCACCGAGCCCACGGTCGCGCCCTTGCCCAGGTGCACGTCCGGCATCACCGCCACCCACGGCCCGACGAACGGGATCGCGGCGATGTTGCGCAGCTGCTCGTGGGCCTGTGCCTCCAGCGGCACACCGTTGACCCAACCCTTGATCGGCGTGGTGCCCTCGGCGTGCAGCCATTGACAGTTCTGTTGCGTGTCCATTGTCTTGTTGAATGTCCTTGATGGGCCGGCGGCGCGTCCCTGCGCCGCCGCGACCCCCTACCTGATCGTCACCAGCTGCTTCAGCACGCCATCCAGGCCGCCGAACACGGTGAGCTTGTCGATCTTCTCGGTGACCTTCTCCAGCGCCTCCAGCTCCTTCAAGCGCATCAGCACCGGGTTGTCCTCGATCAGCTTTGCGGTGTTGAGCTGCGAACGCGTGGCGTTGGCCTCCTCGCGGCGACGGATCACGCTGGCCTGGGCCTGCTTCTCGGCCAGCACCACGCCGTTGAGGATCTCCTTCATCTCGCCCGGCAGGATCACGTCCTTGATGCCCACGCCGAGCAGCCGCACGCCATGGCCCTCGATCGCCGCCTGCACATGGGCAGCGATCTCGCCGTCCAGTGCCGCCTTGTCGCCCAGCAGCTCGTCCAGGCTGCGTGCGGCGATCGCCTGGCGCAGGCCGAACTGCAGCTGCCGATAGATGAACTCATCGGCATTGCTCAGCGTGCGGTGTGCACGCACCGGGTCGACCACCTGCACGGTCGCGGCCAGGTTCACCCGCAGGGTCACCTTGTCGCGGCTGAGCAGTTCCTGGCCGGACACGTCCAGCGAACGCGCACGCAGCTCCACGCGCTCCACCGACACGTTGCCGTTGAAGTTCCAGAACGCGTGCAGGCCGGCGTCCAGCGTCTGGCGCAGCGTGCCATCGATGAACAGCAGGCCGACCGACTCGCTCGGCACGGTGCTGATCACCGCGACACGCGGCAGCACGCCCAGCTGGCCCAGGCGCTGCTGCACGTCCAGCGGGATGCGCGGCTCGTCACCCAGCGCCATCACGCGTACCTGGGTGTCGACCGAACCGCGCCAGTACAGACGGCGGCTGCCCGGCGGCAGCACCTCGTCGATGCGGCCGTTGCGCAGCAACAGGCCTACCTCGCCGGCGCCGACGTTGGCCAGCACGAAGTGCGTGTCCAGCTGTGCGCCCAGCGCTTCGATCAGGCTGTCCTGGTCGCTGCCGGTGTAGGCCGCGCCCTTCGATGCGTTGTGGAGGTCCACGTGCGGCCGGCCGCCGAACGGCGACAGGCGGTGCACGCCCGGCAGCAGGATCTGCTGGAAACGACGGTTGCGATACACCAGGCCGCGCTCGCCGTCGCCGATCACGACCTTGATGGTCCAGAACATGGGAGTCTCTCCTTGTATGGCTCTGGTGGTCCGACCCGATGCGGATGAATCACCATGACCCGGGTCGATCAGGTCGTGGCGAGGCCGCCTGCACACCACGTGCAGGCGGCGGAAGAGGGCGGCCATCGGCGGACGGTCCGCGCGCGGAGCCTTCGGTGCACCGGCAGTGCTGCCATCGTCGTTCCCGGCAGGCAGCACCGGGGCGGAACGTGGCTGGCAGTGGCGGCGGGCCGGAGCCCGGTGTGCGCTCCGTTGCCTTCCACGTTCCTGCCCGAACGCGATGTCCGTGGACGGCGACGATGGCCGCTGGGGCTTGCGCCCCGGGTGTTGCTTCAAGTCATGACGTGACAGGTCATGTGGTTTGGAGTGGGAATCGAACCCACGACAGACGGATTACGGATCCGTTGCTCTGACCAAGCTGAGCTATCCAGTTGGGGACCGCGCGGAATCGAACCGCGTACCGGCGAACCGGCGCCTGCCTCCAGCAGGCGATCCAGGCGATGGCATGTCCGCGACCTCCGGCATACGCCACGGCAACGCCGCGCGCACCAGCCCGTGGTGGAAACGGGACCGTTGGAGAATCGAGGGTGCAGGCCGCCGACATTATCGGCGAGCGATAATGTTTGGGTGCGATGCAGATAATGTCCAGGCGCTGCCGGTCGCGCGAAGTAAATCCTTCGGCGGGGCGGGAAAAACCTGGGTCAGTGAGCGGCGGGTTGCCGCGCGGGGTGCAGTTCTGGCATCGCGGGTCCTTGTGCCGACGCAAACGAAAACGCCCCCGGGACTTGCGTTCCGAGGGCGTCGTCAGGCCTCGGAGATCGGGGTGGCCGATCTCCGCAGGGCGGGTATCAGGCCGTTGTCAGCTGGTCTTCCTTGCCGAACGCGCGCGCCAGCACGTCCATGCGCAGGCATGGCAGTAGTTTGGCGGTGGCGACGGAGTGCGCGTTCAAGGGAGTTTTCCAGTGGTTGTTGAAACGAGGTGCGCACGATAAACCACGATTTAGTCGCGCGCAACCATTTTGTTCAATTATTTTCTTCGCTGTTGTGCAATGCCGGCCAGCGGCCGGCACTACAACTCAGGCTTCCGCGCTGGCGGCATCCAGCTGCGCGACGTCCTGCACGCTCAACGACAGGTTGGCCGCTGCCAGCAGATCGTGCAGCTGTTCGACGCTGGTGGCGCTGACGATCGGCGCAGTGATCGACGGCCGCGCGATCTGCCACGCCAGCGCGATCTGTGCGGCGCTGGCGCCGTGCTTGCTGGCCACGTCATCCAGTGCCTGCAGGATGCGCAGGCCGCGCGGATTCAGATAGCGCTTCACCACGTTCTCGCCACGCGCCGGGCTCTTGGCTGCATCGGCCGGCGTGCGGTACTTGCCGCTGAGGAAGCCGCTGGCCAGCGCGTAGTAGCCGATCACGCCGATCTGTTCGCGCTGCACCAGCGGTTCCAGTTCCTTTTCGTAGCCGGCGCGGTCATACAGGTTGTACTCCGGCTGCAGCGTTTCGTAACGCGGCAGCCTGTAGTCGGTGGACACCTTCAGCGCATCGGCCAGGCGCGTGGCGCTGTAGTTGGAAGCACCGATCGCACGCACCTTGCCAGCTTCGATCAACCGGCCGAACGCAGCCAGGGTCGCTTCCAGCGGCGTCGACTCGTCATCCTCGTGGGCCTGGTACAGATCGATCACGTCGGTCTGCAGGCGGCGCAGCGAATCCTCGACCGCCGCAGTGATGTTGTCCGGGGTCAGGCCGGGGCGTTCGGCCCACTTGGCCACCTTGGTCGCCAGCACCACCTTGTCGCGCTTGCCGCTGCGCGCGAACCACTTGCCGATCAGCGTTTCCGATTCGCCGCCGGCGTTGCCCGGCACCCAGGCCGAATACACATCGGCGGTGTCGACCAGGTTGAAGCCGGCGTCGACGAAGGCATCGAGCAGGGCGAAGCTGGCCTTCTCATCGGCGCTCCAGCCGAACACGTTGCCACCGAAGGCGAGCGGACGTACATGCAGGCCGGAACGGCCCAGTTCGCGGGTTGCCGTCATGGGCACGGACTCCTTGGGGGAAGTGCTCCAGAATAGAACGCGTAGTGTGACCGTGCTGCGGCGGTGACCACAAAACAGTGTTCCGCGCCGCGCACGCCGCTAACGTTTTGTGAACACCTGGGACGCCGCGGCTGCTAGTCTCGCCGCATCTTCCGTTGGAGTCGTCCCGATGATGCCCTCTTCGTCCCTGCGTGGTTGCCGCCTGCTGCTTGCCTCGGCCCTGCTTGCCGCTGTTCCCGCGTTCGCCGCACCGGCCACGGTGGTGCCGGCGAAGATCCAGGTGTCGCCGGCCATCGATGCGGCGGTGAAGGCGTCGACCCGTGATGCCAACAACGTCAAGCGCGATGGCTTCCGTCATCCGGCGCAGACGCTGTCGTTCTTCAAGGTGGCACCGGAAAAGACCGTCATCGAGATCACCCCCGGCAACGGCTGGTACTCGGAGATCCTGGCGCCGCTGTTGCACGACAAGGGCCACTACGTTGCTGCGGTGGTCGATCCGATGGCGGTGCCCGAAGGCCGCGGCCGTGACTACCAGCAGCGCAGCCGCGACAGCCTGGAGAAGAAGTACGCCGGTGCGCCGGCACAGTTCGGCAAGACTGCCGTGGTCGCCTACGATCCGGCCAAGCCGGTGTTCGGCCCGGCCAATTCAGCCGATGTGGTGCTGACCTTCCGCAACGTGCACAACTGGCGCAAGGCCGGCCAGGCGCAGGGCATGTTCCAGGGCTTCTTCAACGTGCTCAAGCCGGGCGGCGTGCTGGGCGTGGTCGAGCATCGTGCCAAGGCCGACGTAGCCGACGACGATGACACCGGCTATGTCGGCCAGCAGCAGGTGATCGCGATGGCCGAGGCCGCCGGTTTCAAGCTGGATGCTCGCAGCGAGGTCAACGCCAACCCGCGCGACACCAAGGACCACCCGAACGGCGTGTGGACGCTGCCGCCGACCAACCAGCACGACAAGGCCGACGATGCGAAGTACCAGGCGATCGGCGAAAGCGACCGCATGACCCTGCGCTTCATCAAGCCGTAGCGGGCGGCGCCGGGCTGCGCCCGGTGAGCGCTGCGGCGTCACAATGGACGTAACGTGTATCCGCCGGGCGTGGCCCGGCCCTGCTGCCAATGGAGTGGACAGTTGAAGAAGGTGTTCTATATCGCTGTTGCAGTGCTGGTGTTGGCGCGGCTGATTGACTTCGTGTTCTACGGTGGCCATGCCTACGACCTGGTGGCGACCGTGGGGTTTGCCGTGCTGTTTGCCGGTGCGCTGCTGGAGGAGCGTGCGCGTGCCATGAATCCGCCGCCGGTTCGCCTGCGGCGCCGGGCCAATGTCATCGCGGCGTGCGGCATCGCACTGGTGCTGGGCTCTTTCCTGCTGGAGTGGAAGGTCTTCGGTTGATCGCGCCGCAGCCTCGGCCGGCGTGATGCCCGGCAGCACCGGGGCCGCGCTCGGCCGAGGTTGCGCGGCATGGGACAATGCTGCACCTGCCGCCCGTCGTGCCCGCAATGCTGATCGCCTTCAACAAGCCCTTCAACGTGCTCTGCCAGTTCACCGACCGCAGCGTACCGCCGCGGCCGACGCTGGCCGGGTTCGGCCTGCCGCCGCGCGTGTATGCCGCCGGTCGCCTGGACCATGACAGCGAAGGCCTGCTGCTGCTGACGGATAACGGTACGCTGGCGCACAAGCTGACCGACCCCAGGCATAAGGCCGACAAGACCTACTGGGTGCAGGTGGAAGGCACCCCCAGCGATGAGCAGCTGCAACGGCTGCGCGATGGGGTGGAGCTGAATGACGGACCGACCCTGCCGGCGAAGATCGAGCGCCTCGATCCGTCGCCGTCGCTGTGGACACGCGATCCGCCGGTGCGCTTCCGCAAGACCGTGCCCGACAGTTGGCTGGCGATCACGATCCGCGAGGGCCGCAACCGCCAGGTGCGGCGGATGACCGCGGCGGTGAACCTGCCGACGCTGCGGCTGGTCCGCGTGTCGATGGGACCCTACCGCCTGGACGACCTGCAGCCGGGGCAGTGGCGGCAGATCGGCTGAAACAGGAAGGGCCGGATACCCTACGGTATCCGGCCCTCATAGCGGGCTGATGGGCTCAGTTCCTGCGGAAGGAAGCCGACCCCGGCAGACTCAGGCGTCGCTGCCGATATCGCTGTGCTCGTCCACCACGGTGTCGTTGCGGCGGTCACGCGCATTGATGCGCTGCGCCTGGCCATTCACCACGTGGCCGTTGGCGGCCTTCTTTTTCTGCTGCTTGCGGTACAGCGCATAGCCGAGCAGGCCGACACCCACCGCAGCGGCGGCAATGGTCACCGCCGGGTTGCGCCGGGCGAACTTGGTGGCCACCTTGCCACCGGTCTTGACGGCGCCCAGCGCCGCGCCGGTCTTGATCCAGTCACTGGCCTGCGGCCCAAGGTGGCGCAGGCTGCCACCGGCACTCTTCAGGCCGTCGCCGGCGCTGTGGGCCAGGTCCAGGGCGCGCTCCAGAGCGCGGTCGGTGATTACGGTCAGCTTGCTCATGCGGGGGTCCTTTGCCTCGGGTCGAAGTCCAGTGTCGCGTGTTGTCCGTAAACGGTATGTCAGTCGAGGTGGCACGCGGTGTGACTTTACCGCAGCCATTCAGGATCAGGCAGGGTCCGGCTACGTCCCGCGCGGCTTGGCCCGATGCGTGGCCGTGGCCGTCCACGGGTCATCCGG
The DNA here is from genome assembly GCF_036624925.1 of Stenotrophomonas sp. A3_2. NCBI lineage: Bacteria > Pseudomonadati > Pseudomonadota > Gammaproteobacteria > Lysobacterales > Lysobacteraceae > Stenotrophomonas > Stenotrophomonas sp. A3_2. Next base: position 25,238 of record NZ_JAZKVY010000259.1, on the reverse strand, counting down.
CCACGGATGGCGCGGATAACGGCCCTTCATTTCCTTTTTCACCTCGGCGTAGGTGCTTTCCCAGAAGTTGCGCAGGTCCTGGGTGACCTGCAGCGGGCGGCCGCCGGGGGAGAGCAGGTGCAGGGTCAGCGGCACGCGGCCATCGGCGATGCGCGGCGTGTCGGCCAGGCCGAACAGTTCCTGCAGCTTCACCGCCAGCACCGGCGGCAGCGGGTCGCCGCTCTCGCTGTCCAGTGCGTAGGTGATCGGCCGCTCCAACCCAGAGGGCACGGTGATGCGGGTCGGTGCATGACGCTCGACCAGCTGCCGTTGTGACCACTCCAGGGGCGACTTCAGCGCCTCGCCGAAGCTGGATTCATCCAGCGCATCCAGTCGCGTCCTGCCGGCGAACGCGGGCTGCAGCCATTGTGCGCGCGTGGCCAGCAGGGCGTCGTCGCTGCAGTCGGGCAGGCCGAGCTCGGGCATCCAGCGGCGCAGCGATTCCACCCGTGCCTGCCACTGGCGCAGGCCTTCGGTCCACGGCAGCGCCTGCAGGCCGAGCTCGGCCACCGCATCGGTCAGCGCCTGCGCGGCGTGCTGCGGATCGACCCGGCCGGCCGAGCGGCTGTCCATCACGATCCGGTCGAAACGGGTCTCGCGCAGGGCCACCAGGGCGCGGCGCTCGCTGTCCCAGCGCACCACGTCTTCGGTGACGAAGCGCTCCGGCCACGCATGGCGCAGAGCACTTTCATCGACCGGTGCGGCACGCAGCAACAACGCATCGCGCGCCTCGAAGCGCAGTTCGCTGGCCACCAGCCACGGCTCACCGCGCAGGTCGCTCAGCTCGTGCAGGCGCGCGCTGCGGCCATTGGCCAGCAAGTAGCGCAGAGGATCGCTGGGATGCTGGAAGCCAATTCGATCGGGGAAGGCATGAGCGAGCAGGTCGCCCAGCTCATGGGCCTCGATGCTGGCCGGCGGCGTGGCTTCGCAGCGCAGGCGGCGACGCCACTGCTTGGCGGCGGCATCGATCGCGGCCAGCCCGCTGCGGTTGGCATCGCCCGGTGTGCGGCCATTGCGGAACGCGGCCAGTGCGCGCCAGCGGGCCGCCAGCGCGTCGCCGCCCTGGCGCAACGGGTCGCGCGCCTCCAGCAGCGCGGCCAGGTCGGCAGCCAGCGCCTGGGCGCGGGCATCGGGCGCTGCCAGCAGCATCGCCGCCATCCGTGGATGCGTGCCCAGCGCCAGCACACGCCGGCCCAGTTCGGTGATCGCGCCACTGCTGGACAGGGCGCCGAGCCGCTGCAGCAGTTCGCGCGCCGCGCCCATCGGACCCGCCGGGGGCGGATCGAGGAAGCGCAGATCGCTGCTGCCCCAGGCCGCCAGTTCCAGTGCCAGTCCGGCCAGTTCCACCTGGTCGATTTCGGCGCGGCGCTGCGGTTCCAGCCGCTGCGACTGTGGCCACAGCCGCCAGGCCACGCCCTCGGCGACGCGGCCGGCGCGGCCCGCGCGCTGGTCGGCCGACGCCTGCGCGATGGCCACCACGTCCAGCCGGGTGAACCCACTGTTGGGGTCGTAGCGCGGTTCGCGTGCCTGGCCGCTGTCGATCACCACGCGCACGCCGGGCAACGTCACCGACGACTCGGCGACGTTGGTCGCCAGCACCACGCGCCGGCGGCCATCGCTGGCCACCTGAAGTACGCGCGCCTGTTGTTCCACGGGCAGTTCACCGTGCAGCGCCAGGACCTCGACATCGCCATTGAGCGATTCCTGCAGACCCGCCTGCACCCGCGCGATCTCGCGCTGGCCGGGCAGGAACACCAGCAGGTCACCGGGGTGCTCGGCCAGGGCCTGCTGCACCGCGCGGCGCACCTGCAGTTCCAGCGCCTCATCGCGGCGCGCCGGGAAATGGCTGATCGCCACCGGGTAGCTGCGGCCCTCGCTGCTCAGCCGCGGCGCATCGAGAAAACGTGCCAGCCGCTCGCCGTCCAGCGTGGCCGACATCACCACCAGGCGCAGGTCATCGCGCAGCTGCGCCTGCACATCCAGCGCCAGCGCCAGGCCGAGGTCGCCGCTGAGATGGCGCTCGTGGAATTCGTCGAACAGGATCGCACCGACCTCTTCCAGCATCGGGTCGTCCTGCAGCATGCGGGTCAGGATGCCTTCGGTGACGACCTCGATGCGCGTGCGCGCCGAAACCTTGTTTTCGAAGCGGATGCGGTAGCCGACCGTGCCACCGACCTCCTCGCCCAGCTGCCGCGCCATGAACAGCGCGGCGCTGCGGGCGGCGACCCGCCGTGGTTCCAGCAGGATGATCTTGCGGCCCTGCAGCCACGGTGCGTCGAGCAGTGCCAGTGGCACCTGGGTGGTCTTGCCGGCACCGGGCGGGGCCTCCAGCACCAGTCGCTGCTGCGCGGCCAGGTGTTGCTGGATCTGCGGCAGCAGCGGGGAAATCGGGAAGAGCGGGGCGTTCATGTGCAAAGGATAAGGGGGCACGGCGGGCGCAGGTACAATGCGCGGGCACTTTTCCCCCGCGATGACCATGCACCTGATCGATATCGGCGCCAACCTGACCCACGACTCCTTCGACCGCGACCGCGATGCCGTGCTGGACCGCGCGCGCCAGGCCGGCGTGGTGCAGATGGTCATCACCGGCGCCAGCCGCGAGCACTCGCCGTTGGCGGTGCAGCTGGCCCAGCAGCACCCCGGTTTCCTGTACGCCACCGCCGGCGTGCACCCGCACCACGCGGTGGAATACACCGAGGAATGCGATGCCGAGATGCGCGCGCTGCACGCGCATCCGGAAGTGGTGGCGGTGGGGGAGTGCGGGCTGGACTACTTCCGTGACTTCTCGCCGCGCCCGGCGCAGCACCGCGCGTTCGAGCGCCAGCTGCAGCTGGCTGCGGACAATGGCAAGCCGCTGTTCCTGCACCAGCGTGATGCGCATGCCGACTTCATGGCACAGATGAAGAACTTCGAAGGTCGCATCGGCCCGGCGGTGGTGCATTGCTTCACCGGCGAACGCGATGAACTGTTCGATTACCTGGACCAGGACTGGTACATCGGCATCACCGGTTGGCTGTGCGACGAGCGCCGTGGCGCGCACCTGCGCGAACTGGTGAAGAACATCCCGGCCAACCGCCTGATGATCGAGACCGACGCACCGTACCTGCTGCCGCGCACGCTGAAGCCGATGCCGAAGGACCGCCGCAACGAACCGATGTTCCTTTCGCATATCGTGGAAGAACTGGCACGTGACCGTGGCGAGGACGTTGCAGTGACGGCGGCCAATGCGACTGCGGCGACGCGTGCGTTCTTCCGCCTGCCCGACGCGGGTTGATCCGTAGAGCCGAGCCCATGCTCGGCTCATCGCGCGCAGCGCGACGGACACGGAGAGCAGCCGAGCATGGGCTCGGCTCTACAAAGCGCTGTCCGGTAGCGCCGTGCCATGCCCGGCGAGCGAAGCGGCAAGGTCCGTCAGCCCTTCCCGATACGTCGGAAACCGTGGCGCCCACCCCAGCGCTTCACGCGTGCCACGGCTGTCGATGCGCTTGTTGCTCTCGTAGAAGCGCCGCAGCGTCGGGCTCAGTGCCGGGTCATCCCAGGCCACGGCGGGCGGCAGCGCAAACCCGCCCAGCTTCGCGGCGAAGGCCAGCACATCCTGCGGCGGTGCAGGCTCGTCGTCGCTGGGCAGGTAGAGACCCTGCCGGGCCGGGCGCCGCATTGCGGCGATGATGACGGTTGCCAGGTCATCCACGTGCAGTCGGTTGAACACCTGGCCCGGGCGAACCACGTGGCGTGCACGCCCCTGCGCCAACTGCACCAGCGCATTGCGACCCGGCCCGTACAGGCCGGGCAGGCGGAACACCGCCGAGGCGATGCCGCGTTGTCCGGCCAGTGCACGCCACTGTGCTTCCGCGAGCAGGCGCTGCACGCCAGCCGTTTCAGTGGCGTCGGCCGCGCTGCGCTCGTCGATCCAACCGCCGGCGCGGTCGGCATACACCGAGGTCGACGACAGATAGCCGACCCAGCGCAATGCCGGGCTGGCCTGCAGCGCGGGCAGCAGCAGGCGCAGTGCCGGGTCCCCTTCAGCATCCGGCGGCACGCTGCACAGCACGGCATCGGCCTGCGCGATCTCTTCGAGCAGGGCAGGTGACGGTGCGGTGTCAGCTCGAAGCGGGTGTCGCAGCAGGCCATCGTGCGGTGCCGCAGACGGGTCGCGCACCGTGCCGGACACGGCTACGCCCCGCGCCTGCAGCTGCGCGGCCAGCACGCGTCCGCTCCAGCCCAGCCCGAGAATCAGTACCCGCGCGGGCAACGGGCTGGCCTGCAATGCGGGAGTCACGCGACCCGCAGTGCCTGGTAGGCCTGCAGGCTGCTGTAGGCAACCTGCAGCAGCAGGGCCTCCTGATCGGCCCTTCGCGCACGCGCCAGCATGTCGCCGACAATCTGTTCCGCTTCCACCTGCTGGCCGGCCTCCAGATCGCGCAGCATCGAGGCCTTCAACGCCGAGCCGGCCTGGGTCAGCGTGCCGCGCGCGGTGTCCTGCGCTGCCTCCGGAACCGGTTCACCGGCGGCTTCGGCGACGGCCAGGCACTCGTCGTAAAGGCCACGTACGATCGCCTCGCCATCATCGGTGGCGACGATGGTGCCGATATCCGCACGCAGCAGGCAGGTGGCGGCGGCCAGCGCGGTCAGGAAGGTGTACTTGATCCATTGCTCCTGGCCGATGCGCTCGCTGGCCAGGTGATCAAGATTGGCCTGTGCGCAGGCGGCAGCGAAGGCGCGCACGCGTGCGGAGATCGCTCCGCCGTCGCGCTCGCCGAAGGTGAGCTTGGCCGGCTTGCCCAGATGCAGCACCGCGCCATCGGGCGCCTTGGTGGCGCTGATGAAGCACAGGCCGCCGAGCACGGCGTCGCGGCCGAAGCGCAGGTCCAGTGCGTTGTAGTGGTGCAGGCCGTTGAGGATCGGCAGCACGGTGGTGTTCGCGCCCACGGCTGGAGCAATGGCGTCGATCGAGCTGTCGAGGTCGTAGGCCTTGCAGCTGAGGATGACCAGGTCGAACGGCTTCTGCGCGGCCAATGCGGGCAGCGCATCGGCGGTGACGTGCTGCACCGGGAAGCTCGCATCGCCGAGCGGGCTGCGGATCACCAGGCCATCGCGGTCCAGCTGTGCGGCGCGCGCGGGGCGCACGAGGAAGGTCACGTCCACGCCGGCCTGGGCCAGGCGACCACCGAAGTAACCGCCGGTACCGCCGGCGCCGAGGATCAGGATGCGCATTGCACGTTCACCGCTTTCTGGGGGAATCAGATCTGCGATTGTGCCGGAGATTGCGGGCAAAAAAAGAGCCGAGCATCGGCTTGGCTCTACAGAGATCGATTCATCCACGCATGGCTTGGATCCATCGTGTCGACCAAGGTCGACACCTACCAACAGCAGCGCAGAACGGCTCCCCGGCAGATCGCAGGAATTTGTCGAAGGCGGGGTGGGTCCGGTTGCGGGGGCGTGAGCGCCATGGATGGCGCGACCGAGCCTCCATGGACGGATTCACGGCGTCCTCCGCAACCGGACCCACCCCGCCATCCCCCGGATAGTCAGCTTTTGCCGTTGAAGTTGACGTTGACGTTGATTCAGCGGGTGCAGGGCCGCAGGCCCTGCAGGCAAAACTCAGCTGCGCATGCCCACGCCACGGCGCAGCAGCCACAGCGCCAGCGCCGTCAGCACCACCACGAAACCGATCATCAGACCGTAGGCCACCGGCAGCGGTACATCGCTGCTGCCCAACAGGCCATAGCGGAACGCGTTGACCATGTAGAAGATCGGGTTGGCGTGCGTGGCCGCCTCGGCCCAGCCCGGCAGCAGCTTCACCGAATAGAACACGCCACCCAGATAGGTCAGCGGGGTCAGGATGAAGGTCGGCACGATCGCCACGTCATCGAACTTCTTCGCATACACCGCGTTGATGAAACCGGCCAGCGAGAAGATCGTCGCGCCCAGGATCACCGTGGTCAGCATCACCAGCGGGTGCGGAATGCGCACCGGGGTGAAGAACATCGCGATGATCAGCACGATCACGCCCACCATCAGGCCGCGCAGCACCGCGCCAGCCACATAGCCCCACAGGATCACCCAGTTCGGCATCGGGCTGACCAGCAGCTCTTCGACGTGGCGGCCGAACTTGGCACCGAAGAACGAGGAACTGATGTTGCCGTAGCTGTTCTGGATCACGCTCATCATCACCAGGCCCGGCACGATGAACTGCATGTAGGTGTAGCCGCCCATGTCACCCACGCGCGACCCGATCAGGTTGCCGAAGATGAGGAAGTACAGGGTCATGGTGATCGCCGGCGGCACCAGGGTCTGGCCCCAGATGCGCATGATGCGGGCGACTTCGCGGCGCACGATGGTCATCAGCGCGATGCGGTTGCGCTGGCCGTCGGTCAGCTCGGTGGTGCTCATGCGGGCTTCTCCATGTTGCCGGTGAGGCGCACGAACAGCTCCTCCAGGCGGTTGCTCTTGGTACGCATCGAACGCACGCGGATACCGGACGCGTTGAGCGTCGCAAACACGCGGTTGAGGTCCATCGCGCGTGGCATATCGATGTCCAGCGTGTGCGGGTCCGGGGCGGTCAGCGTCGCGCCCTCGATCACCGGCAGCTGCGCCGGCAGGTCACCGTCGATGTCCAGCAGGAAGCCTTCCACGTCCAGCTTGGCCAGCAGGGTGCGCATCGGCCCCTGTTCGACGATCTGGCCATGGTTGATGATCGCCAGGTGGCGGCACAGGTACTCGGCCTCTTCCAGGTAGTGCGTGGTGAGGATGATCGTGGTGCCGGCACCGTTGATCTCCTTCAGCACGCGCCACATGTCGCGGCGGATCTCGATGTCCACGCCGGCGGTCGGTTCGTCCAGGATCAGCAGGCGCGGGCGGGTCATCATCGCGCGGGCGATCATCAGCCGGCGCTTCATGCCGCCGGACAGCGTGCGGCTCATCACCTGTGCCTTTTCCCACAGGTGCGCGCGCTTCAGTTCCTCTTCGGCGCGCTGCTCGGCTTCCTCGCGCGGCACGCCATAGAAGCCGGCGTAGTTCACCAGGATGTCGAAGGGCTTCTCGAACAGGTTGAAGTTGATTTCCTGAGGCACCAGCCCGATCAGGCGCATGGTCGCGCTGCGGTTGCGCACCAGGTCGCTGCCGAACACCTCCACCTGGCCCTCGCTGAGGTTGACCAGGGAGCTGATGATGCCGATCAGGGTCGACTTGCCGGCACCATTGGGGCCGAGCAGGGCGAAGAAGTCGCCCGGGGCCACTTCCAGGGAAACCCCCTTCAGGGCCTGGGTGCCGTTGTCGTAGGTCTTGCGCAGGTCGCGCACGCGCAGGGCGGGCGCCGTATCGTTCTGGGATGCCAAGCTCGAAGCCTTCGCGCCCATGGGCTGGCGCTGGAGAGGGGCGGGGAGGGGCTATTATAGAAGACCCCGAGGGCTTGCCCCGGCCACACACTGTCCCGAAAAGTCGTGCCTGTTCAATTCCCCCTCAAGCTGGTCGGCTGCCGCATGCTGGCCCCGACCGTCGGCCACTACCAGTTCGTGCGTGATGATGGACAGCCACTGGATTTCCAGCCCGGCCAGTTCATCCAGGTCCATTTCAGCTATGCCGACGGCACCGAAACCAAGCGCAGCTACTCGCTGGCGACCATCCACGACCATGCGCTGGGCCCGGGCGAGGCGGTGGATATCGCGGTCAGTTTCGTGCCCGGTGGTGCTGCCACGGCCCTGTTCGAGGCACTGGAGCCGGGCGGCCAGATCAGTGCGTCCGGCCCCTATGGCCGGTTCTGCCTGAATCCCGGTGACCACAACGCCCGTTACCTGCTGATCGCCACCGGTACCGGCGTTACCCCGTACCGTTCCATGCTGCCGCTGCTGGAAAAGGCCATGGCCGAACGCGATGTGCAGATCGTGCTGCTGCAGGGCGCGCGCAGCCCGGGCGAGCTGCTGTACAGCGAAGATTTCTACAGCTTCGCCGAAAAGCACGCGAACTTCCGCTATGTTCCGTGCCTGTCGCGCGAATTGCCGGCCGAACCGCACCCGGATGTACAGCACGGCTACGTGCAGCAGGCGCTGGCCGGTTTCACGCCGGACCCGGCCACCGACATCGCCTACCTGTGCGGCAACCCGGACATGGTCGATGCCTGTGCCGAGCTGCTGAAGGCCGCCGGCCTGGGCAACCCGCAGATCCGCCGCGAGAAGTACGTCAGCAGCAAGTAAGCCAGGGTAGTGCCGGCCGCTGGGCGGCAACCCCACGAACCCTGGTAATGCCGGCCGCTGGCCGGCAATCCCGCAAATCGGAGGCGGCATCACGCCGCCCCCGGTGCCATGCCTCAGTACGCGATCCAGGCATCACGCCAGGCAAAGCCGGTGCCTGGGCGATAGGCATCGGCGTTGATGTTGCACCACGCACCTTCCGGGAACGGGCGGCAGGCGTACAGCTTGCCGTCGGTGCCCTTCACCACGGTCTCGCCCGGCTTGTAGCTGCCGAGGCCTGCCGGATACACGAAGTCGAAATCGCCACCCGGCGGATCGACCGGATCGACCGGGCCCGGACCCGGAATCTGGGTTTCCAGTTCAAAGCGATGACCCGGCTTCAGGTAGACACGGTTCTCGGTGGCGGACGCCACCGGCGTGATCACGCCGTTCTTCATCACGCCGACGCGGGCGTGCTGGGCGCTGCCATTGACCTTGCTGGCCAGCGCCATCGGCCACTGCGCCGGAGCGGTCTGGCCGGCGGCCAGGGTCACTTCCGGGCGCTCCAGATCGTTGCCGTTGGCATTGAACACGCGCAGGGTCAGCGTGGTGCCTGCCTCCAACGCACCGCGGGCGGTGACCGGGCCGGCATCCTGCCACTGCGGCGGCGGAATCACGCCGTTGCCGCCTTCGAAGCGGACATCCATGCAGGTGTAGAACGCTTCACCCGAATCCGAACGCTGCCAGGTGTTGTAGATGATGTGCTGGCCACTGCGCTTGGGCAGCGGGCAGTCCAGCTTGTAGGTCTTGCCGTCCACCGGCACGTTGCCCAGTGTGCAGAATTCCTGCAGGTCGGCCCAGCGCAGCGGGCTGCCCGGCTGCCAGCCATCACGGGTGACATAGAACTTCCACTCGCGGGTGGCATGCGGGGCCGGGGCATAGAACTCAAAGGTGTAGCGGCCACGCGCGTCGGCGCGGATTGGTGTGGTCGGCCAGTCGGTACGGTTCAGGTCAAGGCCGCGGTACTTGGGAATGCTGGCACTGCACAGTTCGCCATCGCGCACCAGTTCGCGATGGTTGCCATTGGCATTGCCGTGGGCAATCGCGCTCCAGTCGTAGAACGGCTGCGCGCCGCCAATGGCCTTGGCTGCGGCACAGGCCGGGTTGGTCGGGTTTTCCGGATTGCCCTCGTGGCACTGCTTCACGCGGCTGAGCGGCTTGGTCATGGTGCCGTGGGCGAAGGCGCTGCCGGACAAGGCCAGGCCGGCGACGACGGACAGTGCGAAGACTGCCCGATGGGACAGGTGCATGCAGAGACTCCTTTGCGAGGTGTGGGAAACCTCAAGGAGTCTTCACATGCAGATGCGCCGGCAACATCGGACAAGTTTGAAATCGATGGCGGCTGTGTTCGATCTGCAACACGGTGCTTACTTTGCCGTCATCCGGGCGAAAGGCGGTGCATTGTGCACCGCCTCCCGCATCACTGCCTCAGTACGCGATCCACGCATCGCGCCAGGCCGCGCCCACGCCCGGCCGGTAGGCCTCGGCATTGACGTTGCACCATGCACCCTCCGGGAACGGACGGCAGGCGTACAGCTTGCCGTCGGTGCCCTTCACCACGGTCTGGCCCGGCACATAGCCGCCGATACCGGCCGGGTACACATGGTCGAAATCACCGCCCGGCGACGGCGTGCCCGGGTCCGGCACCTTCGTGTCGAGCTGGAAGCGGTTGCCATCCTTCAGGTACACGCGGTTGGCGGTGGCCGAGGCCGTCGGCGTGATTGCACCATTGGCCAGCACGCCCACGCGCGCATGCTGGGCACTGGCATTGACCTTGCGGGCCAGCGCCAAGGGCCATTGCGCGGCCGAGGTCTGGCCGCTGGCCAGCGTCGCTTCCACACGTTCGACATCGTTGCCGCTGGCATTGAACACGCGCAGTGCCAGCGTCGTACCGACCGGCAATTCACCGCGGGCGGTGACCGGGCCGGCATCCTGCCATTGCGGTGCCGGCGTCGTACCACCGCCGCCGCCTTCAAAGCGCACGTCCATGCAGGTGTAGAACGCCTCGGTCGAATCCGAGCGCTGCCAGGTGTTGTAGATCACATGCTGGCCGCTGCGCTGCGGCAGCGTGCACTGCAGCTTGTAGGTGCCATCGGCAGAGAGCGGTGTATTGCCCAGCGTGCAGAACTCCTGCAGGTCGGCCCAGCGCAACGGGCTGCCCGGTTGCCAGCCGTCGCGGGTGACGAAGAAGCGCCAGTCGCGCGTGGCGTGCGGCGCGGTTGCCTTGAACACGAAGGTGAACCTGCCATTGGCATCGGCGTGGATCGGCGTGGTCTGCCAGTCACTGCGGTTCACGTCCAGGCCGCGGAAGGTCGGGTTGTTGCCGCTGCACAGCTTGCCGTCGGGCACCACGGCCTGATGGTTGCCGTTGGCGTTGGCCTGGTTGATGCCGTTCCAGTCGTAGAACGCCTGTGAACCGCCAATCGCTTTTGCAGCGGCACAGGCCGGGTTGGTCGGATTCTCGGGATTGCCCTGGAAGCAGGCATAGACGCGGCTGACCGGCGTGGTCATCGTGCCGTGGGCGAACGCGTTGCCGGCCAGGCACAGGCCCGCAGCGGCGAACGAGGTGGCCAGCAACAGCGGTGTGGATCGGAATGACATGGCGCATCCTTGTGGTCGTCGAAAGGGAACGGTGACCGCAGGCGCTGCGCTGGGCGGCGGACTTTCGGCGGCACCAGGGCGAGTATCGAGTCGCACTGCAGGCGGCGGAACCATCGCAGTGCCGATCCGTGACTGCGCATGTGAAGCCCTTCCCGCAGGCTTCACGCAGGGCTGAACGGATGCGCTGGACGTCACGTGACCGGCGTGGCATCGATCACGTCATGGAGATCACGCGACGCAGTCCCGGTACCCACCCGATCTGCCTGGCACGAGAAACAGCCATGCGCGGCGTTGTGCAGCTGGACGAACGCCACCGACGGGTCGGCAAACAGCGCATCCAGATGGCTGCCCACCTCGGTGCCCGCACAGACCTGGGCACCGCACATCAGCGCGGCGTGGTCATAGGCACGCATCGAGATCATCCGGCGCTGCACATACGGGGGCACCTCGCCCGGCGGCAGGACGCAACGGGTCACGCCGCGCTGCACGAAGATCGGGCCGGCGGCGCGGTACGGCGAATGCAGCGGCAGGTGGGCGTGGGACAGCAGGAGCAGCTCGCTGCCAGGCGCGGGATCGCTCAGGCTGATCCGGCAGGGATGTCCGCCGCTCGCGCCGGCCCAGCGACGCTGGATGCCGAGCGCAGCGAGCGCGCAGTCGCTCATCTCGAACAGGTGCAGGAAGGGGCGATGGTCGATGCCACCGAGGTACCACGTGTGCATGGGTGTCTCCTGGGTCTGCGGCGGATTCTGCGCGTGCGCCGGCGGCCGTGCTCGCCGTTTTCAGACCCCGCATCGCCGTCAGGCCGGGGCACTGGCCCGTGGGGTGCTGCGGGCCGCCGCCGGTGCCGCCCTGTGCCGACCAAGGCCGAGGGGCAGGACCGTCCGGTCTGCGCGCCGTTGGCGGCGGATTCGTCATTGCCCATCGCCGTCGGCGCGCTGCCCGTGTAAGTTGAGTCACATCTTCCGCGGCAGCCCGTCGTGGTTGCCAGGAACGTCTTCCAGGGGAAACGAGCACGATGCAAAGACTCCACCTCGCGTTGGCCGCAGCGTTGGCCAGCCTGATGCTTGCCGGTTGCAGCCAGCCGCCGTCACCCGGCGCCGAGGGCGCCACTGACGCACCCGGCCGCCGCTTCGGCACGATCGATTTCCAGCCCTGCACGCTGTCCACGGTAGGTGCCAGCGCCAACGTGGAGGCGCAGTGCGCCACCCTGCAGGTGCCGGAGGACCGGGCCCAGCCTGACGGTCGCCGGATCGGCCTGCGTATCGCCTGGCTTGAATCGGGCAGCAGCGGCGCCAGCCAGCCGGATCCGGTGTTCTTCCTGGCCGGCGGCCCCGGCCAGGCGGCCAGCGAGGTGGCGGTCATCGTCGATACTGCACTGCGCCAGGTGCGCAAACAGCGCGACGTGTTCCTGATCGACCAGCGCGGCACCGGCGGTTCCAACCCGCTCAGCTGCCTGGGCGCGGACGGGAAGGAGCTGCCGATGGACGAGGATGCCGCGCCTTCCGAGGCATCGCTGCGCGACTACGCCCAGCGCTGTGCGGCTTCCCTGCAGGGACGTGCGGACGCACGTTTCTACACCACCACCGAAGCCATTGCAGACCTGGACGCAGTTCGCCAGGCCTTGGGCGTGGACCGGGTCAACCTGATCGGTGCGTCCTACGGCACCCGCGTGGCCCAGCGCTATGCGGGTACCTATCCACAGCACACCCGCAGCATCGTCATCGATGGCGTGGTGCCGAATGAGCTGGTGGTGGGCGGCGATTTCGCCAGGACATTCGAGGACGCGATCGCCCTGCAGTCGGCGCAGTGCCGCAAGGACGTTACCTGCAGCAAGCGCTTCCCGACCGATACCCGTGCGCAGCTGCGCAGCGTGGTCGAGACCCTGCGCCGTGCACCGGTTCCGGTCGAGTATCGCGACCCCGGCACCTACGGGACCCGGAAGGATGTGCTGACACCGGACAGCGTGGTGGGCCTGGCTTTTGCGTTTTCCTACGTACCCCAGTACGCCTCATTGCTGCCGCTGGTTCTTGATGAAGCCGCGCACGGCCGCTACGCGCCGCTCGCCTCGCTGGCACGCGGTGCGAACCGCAGCATGGATTTCCAGATCAACCGCGGGATGCATTGGTCGGTGATCTGCAGCGAAGATGCGCCGCGCTACCACGCGCCGGCCGAGGATCCCGAGCGGCTGTTTGGCAACGAGGTGGCCAGTGCGTTCTTCGCGGCCTGCCCGGTGTGGCCGCACCGTCCGGCACCGGCAGCCAATGCCGTGCCGCTGCGCAGTGACGTACCGGCGCTGCTGTTGTCTGGTGAACTGGACCCGGTGACCCCGCCGCGCTATGCCGAGCAGGTCCTCAAGGGCCTGCCCAATGGACGCGCGCTGGTCGCCCGTGGCCAGGGCCACGGCACGCTGACCGCCGGCTGCATGCCGCGCCTGCTCGGCCAGTTCATCGACACGACCGATGCCAAGGCGCTGGATGCCGGCTGCCTGGATACGCTGAGCTACGTGCCGGCGTTCACCTCGTTCAACGGATGGGAACCATGATCGTCGCCGACAACCTGCACAAGGCCTTCGACACCCGCACCGGCCGTATCCAGGCAGTGTCCAACGTCGGCTTCCGCGCCGAGGATGGCCGCATCACCGGCCTGCTGGGGCCCAATGGTGCCGGCAAGACCACCACCATGCGCATGCTGTACACGCTGATGACGCCCGATCAGGGCAGCATCACTGTCGACGGCATCGATGCGGCGCGCAATCCGGTGGAGGTGCGTCGCCACCTCGGCGTGCTGCCTGATGCGCGTGGCGTCTACAAGCGCCTGACTGCGCGCGAGAACATCGCCTACTTCGGCGAACTGCATGGCCTGTCGGCCGAGCGCATCCGCGAACGCATCGAGGTGCTGTCGCACGCGCTGGACATGGGGGACATCCTCGACCGCCAGACCGATGGCTTCTCGCAGGGCCAGCGCACCAAGACCGCGATTGCCCGCGCGCTGGTGCACGACCCTCGCAACGTCATTCTCGATGAACCGACCAACGGCCTGGACGTGATGACCACGCGCGCGCTGCGCCGCTTCCTGCTGGGCCTGCGCGAAGAGGGTCGCTGCGTGATCCTGTCCAGCCACATCATGCAGGAGGTGGCCGCGCTGTGCGATCACATCGTGATCATCGCCAAGGGCACGGTGATGGCCGCCGGCAGCGCCGACGAACTGCGTGCGCAGGCCGGCGAATCCAACCTGGAAGATGCGTTCGTGAAACTGATCGGCAGCGAAGAGGGCCTGCACGCATGAGCATGATGTCGACCCTGATGACGGTGATGCGCAAGGAGCTGCGTGACCTGTCGCGTGACCGCCGCACGCTGCTTCTGACCCTGCTGTTCGGGCCACTGCTGTACCCGGTGCTGCTGCTGGGCATGGGCAAGCTGGCCGAGAGCCGGGTGCGCACCCAGATCGAACAACCGCTGCAGATTCCGACCATCGGTGCGGACAACGCGCCGAACCTGGTGCGCTTCCTCGCCGCGCAGGGGCTGAACACCGCACCGGCACCGAAGGACCTGGCCGAGGCCATCCGCACCCAGGACATCGATGTGGCGCTGCGCATCAGCGATGAGTTCGGCAAGGACTGGGCCGAGGGCAAGCCAGCGCTGGTGGAGGTGATCAAGGACAGCACGCGTCGCGCGGCCGAAGTACCCAGTGCACGCCTGGAGGCGGCGCTGGCCACCTACAACAGCCAGGTCGGTGCCTTGCGCCTGATGGCACGCGGCATCGACGCACAGGTGGCACGCCCGCTGGACGTGGCGCGCCAGGACCTGGCCAGTGCCGAGGCCAAGCGCGGCATGATCCTGTCGATGCTGCTGCCGGTACTGCTGACGCTGACCTCGTTCATCGGTGGCGCCTACCTGGTGATGGACGCCACGGCCGGCGAGCGCGAGCGGCAGTCACTGGAACCCTTGCTGGCCACGCCGGGCTCGCGCAGTGCGATCGTCAGCGGCAAGATCGCCGCCGCCTGCGTGGTCGGTTTCGTGTCGCTGCTGCTGACCCTGGTCGCGTTCAAGGTGAGCGCGCAGATCGCCCCCGGCAACATCGGCCGCCAGTTCAACATGAACGTCGGCTCGATGCTGCAGATGCTGCTGGTGATGTTGCCGATGCTGCTGATCGGCACCTCGCTGCTGACCTTCCTGTCGGCTGCGGCCAAGAGCATGAAGGAAGCGCAGAGCCACATGACCTGGCTGATGCTGCTGCCGATGCTGCCTGGCTACGCCCTGGTGGCCTATCCGCTGAAGAGCGAGATGTGGCAGTACGCCGTGCCGTTCCTGTCGCAGAACCAGATGCTGCTGAAGGTGATCCGCCACGAGACCATCACCCCGACGGTCTGGGCGATCTACCTCGGTGCCAGCCTCGGCCTGGCCGCTATGCTGTGGTTCGCCGCCGTGCGCCGCTACCACAACGAGCGCCTGGCCATCTCCGGCTGACCGCAAAAAAGGGGACGGAGGGGATTAAGTCGTTTCTGCCCCTCCCGTCCCCTCCTTGCGCGGGCGGCCTTGTCTTCGCATTGCCACCGGCCGCCCGAGCGTCTTCTCTACCATCCGCAGGAACGCAGCATCCCCCAACGGACGCTGTTTGGCGCTATGACTGCGGATTGCGGGCAGATCGGCGGACGCATTCACATCGCGCAGGAATCGCGCATACACCGCCGTCCTGTTGCGAGCGGTCGCGGCCAACGCTCTGAATGCGGGATGCGGGGTCAGCATGGGGTCATCGCGTCGTTGAAGGTTGCCGTGCACGCTGGACCATGGATGATCTTCAGCACTGACCGCAATGCCGGCACGAACGGGATTGCGTTCGATGTAGCGGTATACGCTGAGCAGGTAAGCGTCGCTGTCGATCATCGAGGAATGGAAGCGGCCCTGCCACAGGGGACCGGTGCGGCCGTGCCGCTGGTTGAAAGCCTGCACATAGTTGTTGCCCTGCATGCGCATTGCATCGGCCAGCCCACGCTGCGTGGATGGCGTGGCCAGCAGGTGGATGTGGTTGTCCATCAGTACGTAGGCATGCAGTGCGACGCGGTGCTTGAGGAAAGCGCTGTGCAGCAGATGCAGGAACAGTTGCCGGTCGATGTCGTCGACAAAGATCGCACCCTTGTTCACACCGCGCTGGATCACGTGATAGGCCTGGCCGGCCAGCATCAGGCGCGCTTGTCGGGGCATGGGATTCCCAGGTCGAAGGGTGCCTCAGCCTGGCATCGGCACCGTGGCGTGGGGCATCAGGTAATGCCGCGCCGGCGTATCGGAGGAGTCAGAAGCGACCTAATCCCCTCCGTCCCCTTTTGCGTACCGCGCAGGCGTTACCCCCATCACGCGCTTGAACACGCTGATGAAGGAACTGGGTGTGTCGTAGCCCATTGACAGCGCAACGCTGATCACGGGTTCGCCTGCCAGCAGGCGTGGCAGTGACAGCAGCACGCGCAGGCGCTGCCGCCACTGGCTCAAGGTCATGCCAGTTTCGGCCTGCCAACGGCGGGCGAGACTGCGGCTGGACAGTCCGCTGGTGGCTGCCCACGCTTCGACGCTGCGAAGGTCGTCCGGCGACCGTGCCAGCGCCGCCGCGATCCGCCGCAACCGTCGATCCTGCGGTTGTGGCAGGGCAAGTGGCAAGGGAGTGCTGGCACGGATCTCATCGGCGATGACGCCGGCCAAGCGTGCCTGCGCAGCGTCCAGTGCCTGATGCGGCCAACGCAGTGCCCGCGTCACCGCCGCCTGCAACAGCACATCGGGTTGGAAAATGCGGGGCAGCGGCGGCAGATCCAGGCCGGCATCGGCGCGGACGTACAGGCTCCAGCCATCGAATGCGTCTGCCCCTACCAGGGCGTGGGGCAGCAAGGGCGGTATCCAGGCAACATGCCCCGCCGGCAGCAGCCAGTGCAGGTCGCCGGCCTCGATCCGCAGCAGGCCGTGGTGGGCACCCAGCAACTGGCCGCGCACGTGCTGGTGGCGCGCGGTGCGCCGCCTTCCGGGCACGCGCAGCTGGCCGGCCAGCACGATGGGGCCGTCGTCGGCGTCCGCCAATGCCGGATCAATCAAGCCGGTCGGTGTCTGATCTGCCATATCCATTGGCAGTTATACGGCAGAAGCGCCGATCCGCGCGCGCCACACTGGGCGCCCATTCCAACACGAGCCGCCCCGATGCAGCCCCAGGACATTCTTCCCGACCATCAGAACGACGTGCAGGTAAACGGCCTCATCGTGCGCAAGGGCAGCGTGGGCGCCTTCCTCGCCAGCGTCCGTGACTGGCAGGACCCCGCCAGCGATGACGCCACCCGCGCCACCGCCGAAGCAGATCTGCGTGGGCTGCTGCCGGGCCTGCATGCGCTGGGCCTGTTCCAGGTGCTGGCCGCGCGCGATCCGGCACTGCAACGCCTGATTGACAGCCTCTCCTGAAGCGGACACGGCCCGGAGATGCCGGGCCGTGTGGTCATTTTGGGGCGGAAACGACTTAATCCCCTCCGTCCCCTTTTCTGCGGTCAGCCGCCTGGCGCGAACACCAGGGTGCGGCGGGTGGTGACCGGCGCGCTGACCGGCTCGAAGCGCCAGCGCTTGACTGCGTTCAGGGCTTCGCGGTCGAAGGTGCGGCCGGAGGTTGCGCGCAGCACGCGGGCGTTGACCACCGAGCCGTCGGTACCGACCGTGATCTCCACCAGCACTTCGCCCGACGTTCCCGAACGCAGTGCCTCGGCCGGATAGCGCGGCGCCGGCGTACTAATCGGGCGCAGGGTGGGCGCGGCGGCAGCCGCGGCCTGGCGCGCCGCGCTGGCCTGCTGGGCCGCGGCCTGCTGCTGCTTCTGTTCGGCTTCGCGGCGTGCGGCGGCCTGGCGCTCGGCTTCCTGGCGTTCGTTGTCGCGGCGTGCGGCGTCCTGCTGGGCAGCGATCTGCTTGGCCGCGTCGGCTTCCTTGGCGCGTTGTTCGGCCAGGCGCTGCTGTTCGATCTGCTGCTTGCTGCGCTCCTCGGCGTCCTTCTTTGCCTTCTCCGCTTCGGTCTCGGTGCGCTTGGCCGCGTTTTCCACGCCCTTGGACAGACCGTCCTTCAGGCGCGGCAGGGCGGGCGCGGAGGCATCCACCTTCTCGATCAGTGCCACCAGGCGCTGTGCTTCGGTGTAGTCCTCGCGGCCCAGGTGCTGCTCGGCGGCGATCAGGGTGTAGGGCAGCAGGTCGGTCAGCGCGCTCTTCACCGAGGCGTCGTCCGGGGTCTTGTCGCGCAGGGCGAGGTAGTACTCGATGGCATTGTCGCCGGCCGGCGCGTACATGCGGTTCTCGCGCAGGGCCTGGCTGGCCGACTCACGCAGCTGCTCGGTGCCCATCGACTGCACCTTGGCGGCGACCACCGGTGCGGCCGGTGCAGCGGCGGTGGGGGCGGCGGCCGGAGCCGGTGCTGCGGATTCTTCCTTGCCCGAGCAGGCGGCCAGCGCCAGTGCCAAAGCAACCGGCAGCCACCGGCGCGCGGCGGTGATCGTTGAGACGTGCGACATCCTGCTCCCCTCTAGAAGACGACGTGACGTAAATCATTGATATGCATGGCCGGGACCCGTGGTCCAGGCGCGGCAGGGTGGCGTTTCCCGACGCCACCGCCGGCAACGGCGAGGATGCAATCTAGCATCCCGGCCACCGCCCCGCACAAGGGGTGGTGGCCGGGTGGGGCCGCAGTGATCATGTCGTGGCCGGCGGCGACCTCAGTGGTCGTGTGCCTTGTCGTGCGACTTGCTGTGGCCGTTGGACATCAGCTTGTCGGTCCAGGCGATGCCGATCGCCGACAGGATGAACACGCAGTGGATGATGGTCTGCCACAGCACACCTTCCTGGGTCATGGTCGTGCAGGTATCGACGCCAGCGTTGTAGAAACTGGTCGACGCCGAAGACACTGCCGCTGCCCATTGTTCCGGTTTGCACAGCGGCAGTCCCTTCAACGCGCTGGTGGCGATGAAGGTCTTCAGCAGGTGGATCGAGGAGATGCCGATGATCGCCATCGCCAGCTTCACCTTCAGCACGCTGGCGTTGACGTGGCTCAGCCATTCCGGCTGGTCCGGGTGGCCTTCCAGGCGCAGGCGCGAGACGAAGGTTTCATAGCCGCCGACGATCACCATCACCAGCAGGTTGGAGATCATCACCACGTCGATCAGGCCCAGCACGATCAGCATGATCTGCTGTTCGCCCATCGACACCGAGTGGGACAGCAGGTGCCACAGTTCCTTGCCGAACAGGAACACGTAGACGCATTGGGCAAGGATCAGGCCCAGGTACAGCGGCAGCTGCAGCCAGCGCGAGGCGAAGATCAGCGAGGACAACGGGGACAAGGGACGAGGACTGTGGCTCATGCAGGACAGTGCGTTTCGGGGGAGCCGCGAGGTTACCGGCCCGCCATGACGGTGCCAACCCAACTCACGCACTAGACTTCAGGTTCCTTTCCGCACCCCGAGCCGCCGCCATGATCGACCTGTATTACTGGCCCACCCCGAACGGCCACAAAGTGACCCTGCTGTTGGAGGAAGCCGGCCTGGAGTACCGCATCCACCCGGTCAACATCGGTTCGGGCGACCAGTTCAAGCCGGAATTCCTGGCCATCTCGCCGAACAACAAGATGCCGGCCATCGTCGACCATGCCCCGGCCGATGGCGGTGCTCCCCAGAGTGTGTTCGAGTCCGGCGCGATCCTGCTGTACCTGGCCGAGAAGACCGGCCGCTTCCTGCCCAGCGACGCGCGTGGCCGCGTGACCACCCTGGAATGGCTGTTCTGGCAGATGGCGGGCCTGGGCCCGATGAGTGGCCAGATGGGCCACTTCAACGTGTACGCGCCGGAGAAGATTCCCTATGCCATCGAGCGCTACGACAACGAGGTGCGCCGCCTGCACGGGGTGATGGACAAGCGCCTGGCCCAGCACGCCTTCCTGGCCGGCGATGAGTACACCATCGCCGACATGGCCAGCTACCCGTGGGTCGGCGCCTACGACACGCTGCCGGTGGACTTCGCCGCGTTCCCGAACCTCAAGCGCTGGCATGAAGCGATTGCCGCACGCCCGGCCACCCAGCGCGCCTATGCCCTGCGCCAGCAGGTGAACCCCAACGCCGGCAAGCCGCTCAGCGACGAAGAGCGCAAGCACCTGTTCGGCCAGCGTTGAACCAGGACGGCGTCATTCACGCGTGACGTGGATCTACGGGTGGTGGGTGCCGACCCTTGGTCGGCACTCGTCCGCACGCCTTATGGGCAGAAGGTCATGCTGCCTTCCCGCACGGGCTTGGTTAGGATGGGGGGACGACCGTCCCGCGCCCCGCGTGGAGGCGGACCTGCCGTTTGCCGGGATCCTCCATGCGCCACCTGTTCGCTTCGCTCGCCCTCATGCTTGCCACCACAACCGCTGCCCACGCTGAAAAGCTGACCCTGGAAGCCATCACCGGTCCGCTGCCGCTGTCCGGCCCGACCTTGATGAAGCCCAAGGTGGCACCGGACGGATCGCAGGTCAGCTTCCTGCGCGGCAAGGACAGCGACCGAAACCAGCTGGACCTGTGGACCTACGACATCGGTAGCGGCCAGACCCGGCTGCTGGTTGATTCCAAGGTGGTGCTGCCCGGCACCGAGACCCTCAGCGACGAGGAAAAGGCACGCCGCGAGCGCCAGCGCATCGCCGCGATGACCGGCATCGTTGATTACCAGTGGTCGCCGGACGCGCAGCGCCTGCTGTTCCCGCTGGGCGGCGAACTCTACCTGTACGACCTCAAGCAGCAGGGCCAGGCGGCCGTGCGCCAGCTGACCCACGGTGAAGGTTTCGCCACCGACGCCAAGCTGTCGCCCAAGGGCGGTTTCGTCAGCTTCATCCGCGGCCGCAACCTGTGGGTGATCGACCTGGCCAATGGCAAGCAGCTGCAGCTGACCCACGACGGCAGCACCACCATCGGCAACGGCGTGGCCGAGTTCGTCGCCGATGAGGAGATGGATCGCCACACCGGCTACTGGTGGGCGCCGGATGATTCGGCCATTGCCTTTGCCCGCATCGATGAATCGCCGGTGCCGGTACAGAAGCGCTACGAGGTCTATGCCGACCGCACCGACGTGATCGAGCAGCGTTACCCGGCCGCCGGCGACGCCAACGTGCGCGTGCAGCTGGGCGTGATCGCACCGGCCGCCGATGCGCAGCCGCGCTGGGTCGACCTCGGCAGGGAACAGGATATCTACCTGGCCCGCGTCGATTGGCGCGATCCGCAGCACCTGAGTTTCCAGCGCCAGTCGCGTGACCAGAAGCAGCTGGACCTGGTGGAAGTGGCGCTCGACTCCAACCGCCAGCGCGTGCTCGCCCACGAGACCAGCCCGACCTGGGTGCCGCTGCATAACAGCCTGCGCTTCCTGGAAGACGGCAGCGTGCTGTGGTCGTCCGAGCGTACCGGCTTCCAGCACCTGTACCGCATCGACAGCAAGGGCAAGACCACCGCGCTGACCCACGGCAACTGGCCGGTGGACGAACTGCTGGCGGTTGATGAGAAGGCCGGCAAGGCCTACTTCCGCGCCGGCATCGAAACCTCGCGCGAAAGCCAGATCTACGCGGTATCGCTGCAGGGCGGCGAGCCCCAGCGCCTGTCCAAGGCACCGGGCATGCACAGCGCCACGTTCGCCCGCAATGCCAGCGTCTATGTCGACAGCTGGTCCAACAGCACCACGCCGCCGCAGATCGAGCTGTTCCGCGCCAATGGCGAGAAGATCGCTACGCTGGTGGAGAACGACCTGGCCGATCCCAAGCACCCGTATGCGCGCTACCGCGACGCGCAGCGCCCGGTCGAGTTCGGCACGCTGACCGCCGCCGATGGCAAGACCCCACTGAACTACAGCCTGATCAAGCCGGCCGGGTTTGATCCGTCCAAGCGCTACCCGGTGGCGGTGTATGTCTATGGCGGCCCGGCCAGCCAGACCGTCACCGACAGTTGGCCCGGCCGCGGTGATCACCTGTTCAACCAGTACCTGGCCCAGCAGGGCTACGTGGTGTTCTCGCTGGACAACCGCGGCACCCCGCGTCGCGGCCGCGACTTCGGTGGTGCGCTGTACGGGAAGCAGGGCACGGTGGAAGTGACCGACCAGCTGCGCGGCGTGGCCTGGCTCAAGCAGCAGCCGTGGGTGGACCCGGCGCGCATTGGCGTGCAGGGCTGGTCCAACGGCGGTTACATGACCCTGATGCTGCTGGCCAAGGCCTCGAACCAGTACGCCTGCGGCGTGGCCGGTGCGCCGGTGACCGACTGGGGCCTGTACGACAGCCACTACACCGAACGCTACATGGATCTGCCGGCACGCAATGAAGCCGGTTATCGCGAAGCGCGCGTGCTGACCCATATCGACGGCCTGCGCTCGCCGCTGCTGCTGATCCACGGCATGGCCGACGACAACGTGCTGTTCACCAACTCGACCAGCCTGATGAGCGCGCTGCAGAAGCGTGCACAGCCGTTCGAGCTGATGACCTACCCGGGTGCCAAGCATGGCCTGTCGGGCGCCGATGCCCTGCATCGCTACCGCGTGGCCGAAGCCTTCCTGGGACGCTGCCTGAAACCCTGATCCGCAACCGGGAAGGAGCCCGCCGATGACCCTGCCACCGCCGATTCCCGCCCATCGCCAGACGTCCACCGGATGGTGGCGCCGCCACTGGCGCTGGGCGATGCCGCTGACGGTGGTGCTGGTGCTGGGTGGCGCCGGTGGCGTGGTGACCTGGAGCCTGTTGCGCTGGAGCGAGGCGGCACGCGAAAGTCCACCGATGCGCGAAGCGTTGCGCCGCGCGGGCTGCAGCATCGAACTGGTGGAAGCCTTCGGCGAGCCGCTGCATATCGAATCGATGCCGCTGGGCAGCATGCAGACCGCCATCAACGGCCAGCGCGACGTTGGCCTGACCGTTGCGCTGGAAGGGCCGCAGGCACGCGGGCGGTTGTTCGTGCAGGGCATCCGTCGTGACGATGTCTGGGACTACCCGGTGATGTACGTGCTGGCCGAAGACAAGCAGACCTTCGACCTGACGGCGCTGGATGATGATGAGGCTGCGCAGGAGTGCGAGCTGCAGGCCTGCCGTGATCGCGGCGAATGCCCGCTGACCGCCGCGTTGTGACCTCCCCGGGCAGGCGACTGCGGGACGTCGACCGGGTAGAGTCGACTGTCAGTCGACTGCTCTTCGGTCAGATAGCGAAACCCCCGCGCTGCGCGCGATAGTCGACTGACAGTCGACTCTACGCCGGCAGGCTTCCGCGGAGCCCCGGCTGCACAACCAGCCGCCATGACTTCCCGCCGATTGTCGCCATCGCCGTGAGCGCGTAGGGTGCGGGCAACCCCGTCCTGGAGTGCACCATGAAGCCGATTGCGTTCGCCGTTGCCCTGGCCCTGACTGCCGCACCGCTGCTGTCTGCGCCACCGGCGCTGGCCGCACCCGCCGCCAAGGCCGCTACCCCGGCCAGCCCGGCCTGGGTTGCCCGCAGCAATGCACTGGCGCAGATCCTGCTTGATGCACAAGGCCCGTTCCAGCCGGAGGAAACCGGCTTCTTCGGCGTTCCCGGCTACGACGACAAGGTCGCAGACCTTGGCCCGGACAACGGCAAGCGCTATCGCGCCGCGATGGCCAAAGCCCGCGATGAACTCAAGGCAAAGCTGGCCACCGAGAAGGATCCCAACGTCCGCCAGGACCTGGAGATCATGATCCACGCCGCCAGCCAGAACATCGAAGGCAGCGAGCTCAACGAGAAATACCTGCTGCCGTGGAGTGATGCGCCGCAGACCGTGTTCAGCGGCCTCAACCTGCTGCTGTCCGACCAGGTGCCGGCCGAGCGCCGGGCCAAGGCGATCGACCGCCTCAAGGCCTATGCCGGCCTGCAGCCGGGCGGCACCGCCTTCACCACGCTGGCCCGCCAGCGCTATGAAGAGCGCCTGAAGGACACCAGCCTGCTGCAGCCGACCAAGATCGAAGTGCAGCAGTCGCTGGACAACGTCGAGACCTACATCACCGGTATCGAGTCGCTGCTGAAGAAGTACCAGATCGCCGGCACCGATGAAGCAATGAAGGCCCTGGCCGGGCAGATGAAGGACTACGCCGCCTGGACCCGCAAGGACGTGCTGCCGAAGGCACGCACCGATGCGCGCCTGCCAGCGCCGCTGTACGCCTACCAGCTCAAGCAGGTCGGCATCGACATCGACCCGAAGCTGCTGATGCAGCGCGCGCAGCTGGAGTTCATGGAAACCCGCTCGGCGATGCAGCAGCTGGCGCCGCTGGTGGTGAAGGACAAGGGCCTGAAGGTGGCCGACCCGAGCGACCCGGTGGCGGTGATCCGCGCGCTGAAGGCCGACAAGATCGCCGACGACCATCTGGAAGGCCACTACCGCAAGGTGATCGACGCGATCGATCCGCTGATCCGCGAGCATGCCATCGTCGACGTGCCCCAGCGCGCCATGCAGATGCGCCTGGGTTCGGCCGCCGAGAGCGCGGCCAGTCCCGCGCCGCATTTCCTGCCGGCGCCGCTGGTCAACAACACCGGGCAGCAGGGCACCTTCGTGCTGCCGCTGGGCAACCCGGCAGCGGGCCCGGGCGCGCAGTACGACGACTTCAACTTCGGTGCGGCAGCATGGACGCTGAGCGCGCATGAAGGCCGCCCCGGCCACGAGCTCCAGTTCACCGCGATGGTCGAGCGTGGCGTGTCGCTGGCACGCACCATGTTCGCGTTCAATTCGGTGAACGTGGAAGGCTGGGCACTGTATGCCGAGGCCGAGATGGTGCCCTACGAACCGCTGGACGGTCAGATGATCGCCCTGCAGTTCCGCCTGCTGCGCGCCGCGCGCGCGATGCTGGACCCGATGCTCAACCTGGGCCTGACCGACCGCGCCAACGGCGAGCGCGTGCTGATGGAGCAGGTCGGCCTGTCCAAGGCAATGGCCACCCAGGAACTGGATCGCTACATGGTGCGCATGCCGGGCCAGGCCGGCAGCTACTTCTACGGCTACACCCGCATCCTGGAACTGCGCATGCAGACCGAGCTGGCACTGGGTGCGAAGTTCGACCGCCTTGCGTTCAACAACTTCCTGCTCGACCAGGGCCTGCTGCCGCCGGACCAGCTGGCTGATGCGGTGAACAAGGTGTTCGTGCCGAAGTACCGGCAGAAATAATCGGTAGCGCGGGGGCCTGGCCCGCGCGGGCCCCCGGGGGGACGGCCGGGCGGGGGCCGCGGGGCCCCCCGGGGCGCGGGCCCCGCCGCTACCCGCGGTGACGCGGCCGCCTCCCCGCTGCGGGGTAATCACGTGTGTCGGCAATCGCGCCGGCGGGGCCGGATTCGGCACCCAGATCGCGACGCCGGCGGCGCGCTTCTGCGTGGTCGGAATACCG
>NZ_JAZKVY010000258.1:0-430 GCF_036624925.1 Stenotrophomonas sp. A3_2 | reverse complement strand
TCGCGGCCTTGCGCGCCGCCGGCCTCGCGGTGCCGCCGGCCTCCTGGGCCGGCATCGGCCGCGCCAGCTGGCCAGCCCGGCTGCAGCGCCTGCACGGCCGCCTCGCCGCCTTGCTCCCGGCCGGCTTCGAACTCTGGCTGGACGGCGGCCACAACCCAGGCGCGGGCGAGGTGCTGGCGCGCCAGGCGGAAGAATGGAGCGACCGGCCGCTCTACGTCGTTGCAGGCATGAAGCGCACGAAGGACGCCGGCGCTTTCCTCGCATCCCTGATGCCGCGCGCGGCCGCCCTGTTCGCGGTGCGGGAGGCCGCGCAGCATCTGGCGCTGGAGGTGGCGGAGATCGTTGCGGCTTCCAGCGGCACCGCCCACCCCGGTCCGGATATGGCGGGTGCGCTGGCGCAGGTGGCCGCGCTGCCGCCGGGGCGGGTGCT
>NZ_JAZKVY010000257.1:0-90453 GCF_036624925.1 Stenotrophomonas sp. A3_2 | reverse complement strand
GCCGGCATCAGCTAGACTTTGCAGTGACCTGCCGGAAGTGACGCTGCATGATCAAGCCCGACAAGCCTGCCAACGAAGCCCTCCGGCTCGAGGCGCTGTACCGCTACCGGATCCTTGATTCGCAGCGCGAGAAGTCATTCGACGACCTGGTGGCGATCGCCAAGGCGGTCTGCGGTACCTCGATGGCGGCGGTGACCCTGATTGACGTCGAACGGCAATGGTTCAAGTCGATCCAGGGCATCGACGCGGCGGAAAACCTGCGCAGCGAATCGATGTGTGGCCACGCCATCCTGCAGCCGCACGAGGTCATGGTGGTCGAGGATGCGTTGCAGGACATCCGCTTCCACGACAACCCGGTGGTGACCGGCGACCCGCACATCCGCTTCTACGCCGGTGCGCCGCTGATCAGTTCCGATGGCCTGCCGCTGGGTACGCTGTGCGTGTTCGATGCACAGCCGCAGCACCTGCCAAGCGACAAGGCCGAGGCGCTGGCCGCGCTGTCGCGGCAGGTGATGCTGGTGATGGAGCTGCGCCGTTTCGCGCTCGACATCCAGAACCACATGCTGGAACGCGATGATTACGAGCGCCTGCTGTCGGAGTACCACGACGTGCTGCTGGCGCAGAACGCCGACCTGGCCGAGCAGAGCCGCACCGATGCGCTGACCGGCCTGCCGAACCGCCGCGCGATGGCGGCGGCGCTGGACGAGGCAGTGGCGGTGACCGGGGATCAGCCCGATGTGGCCTGCGTCGCGCTACTGGACATCGACCACTTCAAGCACATCAACGATTTCCAGGGCCACGCCACCGGCGACCGGGTGCTGGCCGAGCTGGGCACGCTGCTGCGCTCGCACTTCGCCGGCCGTGGCATGGCCGCGCGCTATGGCGGCGAGGAGTTCGTGGCGGTGATGCCGGCGACCGACCTGCAAACCGCCGAACTTCAGTGCGAGTTCCTGCGCCTGGCCGTTGCTGATCTGCCGCTGGGGTTCCCGGTCACGATCAGTATTGGAGTGGCCCAGCACCAGCCCGGTGAAAGCGTGGATGAGACGCTGGCACGTGCCGACAAGGCGCTGTACCGGGCCAAGGGCAAAGGCCGCAACCGGGTGGAACGGGCGGACTGAAACACGGCGGTTCGCGCGTTGAACGCATGCGACGCGTGGATGATTCGATGCCGCTCCAGTAGATCCACGCCATGCGTGGATGCTCTTCCCGTTTCACTTGGCGTCGCAGCTCCTGCGATCAGAACCGGCCAGCATGACGCCCTGTTTCCCCGGACGCCGCCCATGCTGCAGACCCTGGCCATCGCCCACTATCGTTCGCTGCACGGGCTCGTACTGCCGCTGCAGCAGTTGAATGTGGTGACCGGTGACAACGGCAGTGGCAAGTCCAGCCTGTACCGTGCCCTGCGCCTGCTGGCCGAGACCGCGCAGGGCGGCGTCGCGGCGGTGCTGGCCCGCGAAGGCGGGCTGGGCTCGGCGCTGTGGGCGGGTCCGGAAAAAATGGACCGTCGGGTTGCTGCCGGCGAAATCCCCCTGCAGGGCGGCCCACGCCAGGAATCGGTGGGATTGAAGTTGGGCTTCGCCACTGACGAATTCGGCTACGCCATCGATCTGGGCTACCCGCCGCCCAGTCGATCGGCCTTCGCACTGGACCCGCAGATCAAGGCCGAGGCGATCTGGGCCGGCCCGTTCCTGCGCAGCGCCAACCTGCTGGTTGATCGCCGTGGGGCAATGGTTCGGCAACGTCATGCGCGCGGTTGGGATCTGGTGGATGACCGGTTGTCGCTGTTTGACAGCCTGTTCACCCAGGTCGGCGATCCGCAGCGCCTGCCGGAAACCATCGCCCTGCGCGAGTACATCCGTCGCTGGCGCTTCTACGACCATTTCCGCAGCGACGCCGATGCACCGGCGCGGCAGCCGGCGATGGCCACGCGCACGCCGGTGCTGCATCACGACGGCCGGGATCTGGCGGCAGCCTGGGTGACCATTATCGAGATCGGAGACCCGGTCGCGTTGGCACGCAGCGTCGGCGATGCGTTCCCCGGTGCCACGGTCGGCTTCGAGGAGCTGGACGGTCGACTGGCCCTGCGCTTCCACCAGCCGGGGTTGCTGCGGCCGTTGTCGATGGCCGAACTGTCCGACGGTACGCTGCGCTTCCTGCTGCTGGCTGCTGCGCTGCACACGCCGCGTCCACCGCCGCTGCTCGTGCTCAACGAGCCGGAGACCAGCCTGCATCCGGACCTGCTGCCGGCGCTGGCGCGGCTGATCATCGCAGCCAGTTCGCGCAGCCAGGTATGGGTGGTGTCACACGCCAGCCGCCTGATCGCGGCGCTGGAACAGGCGCCAGGGTGCCATTCGCTGCATCTGTACAAGGAACAGGGCCGCACGCTGTTGAGCGGGCAGGGCCTGCTGGATGCGCCGGCCTGGCATTGGCCGCAGCGTTGATACGGGCGTCCACGCCATGCGTGGATGCATTCAATCGGCGATGTTGCGCGCCTCGGCCGTGCCAAGAATCTCCGGATGCTGCACCGGCTTGCGGCGGTTCAGCAGCGGATGCAGGAACACCGCGCCGACGATGATCGCCACGCCCAGGTAGAACCACGGGGTGACCTCGTGCTGCTCGCGCAGCAGCACCACCGCCAGCACCACCGCATAGACCGGCTCCAGGTTGGTCACCAGCTGCACCGTGTAGGCGCTCAGGTGGCGCAGTGCGACCAGGGCCAGGGCAAACGGCAGCAGCGTGCAGAACCCGGCCAGCACCAGCAGCAGGATGCCGTCGTGCAGGTCCGGGACCACCCACAACGGGCTGGCCAGCGCAGGAAGCAGGTAGGGCATCAGCGGCGCCAGCAGGGTCAGGGTGAGGGTGCCCGCACCCAGCTCCAGCGCGGTGACCGTGAGCGGATCGGCGTGGCTGACCATGCGCTTGTTGAGCGAGCCGAACACCGCCACCAGCAGCGCTGAGATCGCGCCGATCAACACACCCAGGCGCATGCCATCGGGCACGCCACCGACCACCAGCGCAACACCCGGCAGCACCGCCAGGCCGAACGCCAGCTCACGCAGCTGGAACGGCCGCTTGGCCACCCACGGTTCGATGATCGAGGTGAACACCGGCGCCAGTGCGATGCAGGTGGCAGCCACCGAGGCATTGGCCAGCTTCACCGCGCCATAGAAGGTCAGCCAATGCAGGGCGACCAGCGCGCCAATGCCGGCGTAGCCGGCGACCAGCCGCAGGGGCAGGGTGCGCAACCCGCGCCAGACCCGTGGCAGCAGGGCCAGCATCGCCGTCACCAGCAGCATGCGCCACCACACCAGCGGCAGTGCGGGCAGGGTGATCAGCTTGCCGAGGATGGCGGTGATGCCCCACAGCAGGACACAGAAGTGGATCTGCCACAGCGCTTTGCGGGTGTCGGGTGTGCTCATCGGCCTATTGTGAGGCAATCGCGCGGCCGTCGGCGATGACTGTGGCATGCTCGCGGCATCGACCCAGAGAACCGAGCCATGGCAGCCGATTGCTCCCTTCTGCGCGGATGGGCCGCACTGACTGCCCTGAAGGCGGCAGCCTCGCTGCTGTTGCAGTACCTGTTGCTGGTGCAGGGGCCGGGGGCGGCGGCCGGGATCGGCGTGGCGACGCTGCGTTTCTTCGGCTATTTCACCATTCTCAGCAACCTGGCTGTCTGCGTCGGATGTGGGTGGCTGGTCCTTGGCAGAGTGCTCAAGCCGGCGGTGGCGGCGAGCCTGGCGCTGTGCATCGGTGTGACCGCGTGCGTCTACGTGCTTGCATTGCAGGGGCTGTGGCAACCGACCGGGCTGCAATGGTGGGTCGATGCGGGCCTGCACTATGTCGTGCCTGCCCTGTTCCTGCTGGGGTGGCTGCTGCTGTTGCCGCACGGTGAGCTGCGCTGGCGCGCGCTGGGCGGCGTGCTGCTGGTACCGCTGGCCTACCTTGGCTGGGCGATGCTGGTCGCTGCAATGACCGGACAGGCGCCGTATCCATTCCTCGAACTGCAACGCCTGGGCCTGGCGGCCTTCCTGCTCAACGTGCTGCGCGTTGCGGGCGTGTTCGTGGTGGGCTGGACCCTGCTGTGGGGGCTGGACCGCTGGCGCCGTCGATGAGGCGCTGCAGGGCCATCGCTGCCGCCGGGTTGCGGGCCTTGCCGGCACCGATGCACAGCAGGTAGACCTCGCGCGGGGTTTCCGGGGCGTGCCCGGCCAGACAGGGCAGGTCGTCCACCGGCTCGCCGCGTGACCAGCGTCGCGCGCGTTCAGCCCAGCGCTGCTGCACGGGCGCAGGCAGGCCCTCTTTCAAGCGGGCCTGGCTGCGCTTGATCCGCGCGTAGACGAAGCCCGAACTGACGTCGCCGTGCAGCGGCGCCTCGTCGCTGTCCTCGATCACCAGTGCCACGCCGTGGCGGCGCGCGGCGGCGACCAGTGCGGGGCCATGTGCTGCGGCATTGCGGACCTCCAGCGCATGCTGCAGCGGCACCCCTTCCAGCTGCTTCGGCAGCTGCGCCATCAGCGCGTCCAGTGCATCGGCGTCGGCCGGGTGGCGTGGATCGAACTGCCACAACAACGGGCCAAGCCGGTCACCGAGCGCGATCGCTGCCTGCAGGAAGGGCGCGGCTGCCTCCACCGTGCTGGACAGGTCGCGGCGCTGCACCAGGTAGCGTGGTGCCTTCATCGCAAAGCGGAAGCCTTCCGGCGTCTGCGCGGCCCACTGCGCACACTGTGCGGCGGTGGGCGTGCGGTAGAAGGTGCCGTTGATTTCGATGCAGCGCAGGGCGCGGCTGGCATGGGCCAGCTCTTCACGCTGCGGCAGGCCCACGGGGTAGAAAACGCCGCCGCGCCATTCGGGAAACACCCAGCCACCGATGCCGCAGCGGATCTCCGCCTGCCGGGCGGTCGCGGTCACTGGCCGTGGTCCGTGCGCCACGGGTCGTAGCTGCCGAACCACCACAGATAGCCTTCCGGGTCGGCGCAGGCATAGCCACGGCCGCCGTAGTCCTGGTCGGCGATGTCGATGACGATGCGGGCACCGGCGGCCTTGGCCCGGGCGTAGTGCGCGTCGGCATCGGTGACGATCACGCAGGCACTCTGCGTCTGGCGGCCGCCGACCTCATCAGGCAACGCCGCATGCTCGCTCCACGCGCTCTGGTTGCTGGCCGAGCCCAGCATGATCATGCCGGTGCCGAAGGTCAGCTGCGCATGGAACACCGTGTCGCCGTCGGCATACACGGCCTGGGCATGGAAGCCGAAGGCGCGCTGCAGCCAGTCGATGGCGGCCTGCGCGTCGCGATAGCGCAGGCACGGAATGATGGTGGAGCCGTTGCTCGGTTGGCCGTTTCCGCCCATGACACCCCTCCAATGGCACAGGGCAGGGTGCGCCGCAGACCGTTACCATCCCGCGAAACCCCGGTGACGGCCTGCACATGGCCGCTACCCCTGTTCGGAGATCGTGCTGGATGAAACCCTGGATTGGAGGAGCCGTGCTGCTGGCGTGCACGACCATGGCGAGCGCTGCCACCCCGGCGCAGCTGCAGGAGCTGGATGCGACCGTCGAGCGCGTGCGCGCGCAGTTCGACGTGCCCGGTATTGCGGTGGCGGTGGTCAAGGATGGCGAGGTGGTGCTGGAGCGCGGCTGGGGCGTGCGCGAGCAGGGCAAGCCGGAACCGGTGCAGGCCGATACGCTGTTTGCCATTGCGTCCAACACCAAGGCGTTCACCGCCACTTCGCTGAACCTGCTGGCCGAGGACGGCAAGCTGAAGATGGATGACAAGGTGATCGACCACCTGCCGTCGTTCCGCATGTCCGATCCGTTCGTGACCGGGCAGATGACGATCCGCGACCTGCTGTCGCACCGCAGCGGGCTGAGCCTGGGTGCCGGCGACCTGCTGTTCTGGCCGGCCACCTCCTACAGCAATGCCGAAGTAGTCGAACGGCTGGGCAGGGTGCCGCTGAAGGGCGGTTTCCGCGAGAGCTATGCGTACGACAACATCCTGTACGCGGTTGCCCAGCAGGTGATCGAGCATGTCTCGGGCATGAGTTACCAGCAGTTCCTGCAGACGCGCATCTTCGACAAGGTGGGCATGACCGGCACGCGCTACAACGCCGATCACCTGAAGCCGGGCGACAAGGCCGCGGTCGGCCACGCCAAGTACGATTTCAAGGACCTGCGCACCGTTGCGCCGCTGACCTGGTCGAACAATGCCGGCGCCGGCGGCATCTATTCCAGCGCGCACGACATGGCGCGCTGGATGCAGGTGCAGCTGGCCGAAGGCAAGCTGGCCGACGGCACGCCATTGTTCAGCGAGAAGAGCCAGCAGCAGATGTGGCGGATGATCACGCCGCAGTCGATCCCGGCGCCGAGCGTGCCGGAGCTGGCACCTGCGCGGGCCAACTTCGCCGGCTATGGCGAAGGCTGGAGCCTGAGCGACTACCGTGGGCAGAAGCTGGTCTGGCATACCGGTGGCTGGCCGGGCATGGTTTCGCGGCTGACCCTGGTACCGGGCGAGAAACTGGGCGTGGTGGTGCTGACCAATCAGGAAGTGGGCGCGGCGTTCAATGCGATCACGCTGAGCGTGCTTGATGCCTACCTGGGCGGTGAAAAGCATGACTGGGTGGACGCCTATGCCAAGGCCGTGGCCAAGGGACAGGACAAGGCCGACGAGGCCTGGGCCAAGCACCAGAGCGCACGCGACAAGGGCAGCAGGCCATCGCTGGCGCTGGCCGGCTACACCGGCAGCTTCCGTGACCGCTGGTATGGCGACATGCAGATCAGCGCCGAAGGCAAGGGCCTGCGCCTGCGCTTTGCGAAGACCGCGCAGCTGAGCGGGCGCCTGGAGCACTGGCAGCACGACACCTTCATCGTGCGCTGGGACGACCGTTCGCTCAACGCCGACGCCTTCGTGAACTTCAGCCTGGACCCGGATGGCAAGGTGCGCGAGGTGCGCATGCAGCCGATTTCCGACCTGACCGATTTCAGTTTCGATTTCCAGGACCTGCTGTTCACCCCGGTGAAATGACGCCGCCGGGCGTGCCCCGGCGCTGACGTTTGACGAATCCGATGGGTAGTGCCGGCCGCTGGCCGGCCACTTCAGCTTCCCGGGAGGCGTCACAAGGTTGCCGGCCAGCGGCCGGCACGAACGCAGCCGCAGCGTTCGTCGGCCGGCGTACACATGCGGCGTGGGATACTCCGCCGGCTAAGATGGCGAGGGAATGCGATGTTCCGTTGGTTTGAATCCCTGATTCCGGTGTTCCCGCCCGTGGATGGGCGCATGCCACCGCGCAAGGTGCTGCCGTTCTACCTGCACTACCTGCGCCCGGTGTGGCCGGTGCTGCTGGCCACGCTCATCGCCGGCCTGCTCCTGGCGCTGGTGGAAGTGGCCATGTTCGATTACCTGGGCCGCATCGTCGACATGGTCGCCGAGCAACCCGGTGCCGATTTCTTCAAGCGCCATGCCAATGAACTGGGCTGGATGCTGTTCATCACGGTCATCGCGCGGCCGATCCTGGTCGGCCTGCACAACCTGCTGGTCAACCAGGCCATCGTGCCCGGCCTGAGCAACCGCTCGCGCTGGCTGATGCACAACTACGTGGTTCGGCAGAGCCTGAGCTTCTTCCAGAACGACTTCGCCGGCAGCGTCGCCAACCGGGTGATGCAGACCGGTACCTCGCTGCGCGAGTCGGCGGTGCAGATGGTCGACTCGCTCTGGTACATCGTGGTCTATACCGGCACCGCGCTGTACCTGTTCGCGCAGGCCGACTGGCGGCTGATGGTGCCGCTGATCCTGTGGCTGCTGGCCTACGTGGTGATCATGGTCTACTTCGTGCCGCGCGCGAAGGAGCGGGCCTGGATCGCCTCGGAAGCACGTTCGAAGGCAATGGGCCGCATCGTCGATGGCTACACCAACATTCCCACGCTGAAACTGTTCGCCCATGGCGGGCGCGAGCAGGCCTACGTGGCCGAGTCGATCCAGGAGCTGGCAGTCAAGCACCGCGCGCAGACCCGGGTGACCACCGGCATGGACCTGACCATCGCCATCGTCAACGGTTTCCTGATTGCCGGTACCTGTGGCCTGGCCCTGTGGCTGTGGAATGGCGGCCACATCACTGTCGGCGCGATCACGCTCGCGACCGGCCTGGTGATCCGCATCCACAACATGTCCGGCTGGATCATGTGGACCATCAACGGCATCTTCGAGGACATCGGTACGGTACAGGATGGCATCACCACCATTGCCCAGCCGCTGACCGTGCAGGACCGCGAGGACGCGGTGCCGTTGCAGGTGACCCGCGGTGGCGTGCACTTCCAGGACATCCACTTCCACTACGGCAAGAAGGGCGGCGTGATCGCAGGCCTCGACCTGGTGGTGAAGCCGGGCGAGAAGATCGGCCTGGTGGGTCCTTCCGGTGCCGGCAAGTCGACCCTGGTCAACGTGCTGCTGCGCCTGTACGACCTGGAAAGCGGCCGCATCCTGATCGACGACCAGGACATTGCCTACGTCACTCAGGAAAGCCTGCGCCAGCAGATCGGCGTGGTCACCCAGGATACCTCGCTCCTGCATCGCTCGATCCGCGACAACCTGCTGTACGGCCGGCCGGACGCGACCGATGAGCAGTTGCGCGCTGCGGTGGCCAAAGCACGTGCCGAGGCCTTCATCGATACGCTGGTGGACGGGCAGGGGCGTCGTGGCTACGACGCGCATGTCGGCGAGCGCGGCGTGAAGCTGTCCGGCGGCCAGCGCCAACGCATCGCCATTGCCCGCGTGCTGCTGAAGGACGCACCGATCCTGGTGCTGGACGAAGCAACCTCGGCACTGGACTCGGAAGTGGAAGCGGCGATCCAGGACAGCCTGGATGAGCTGATGGGCGGCAAGACGGTGATCGCGATCGCGCACCGGCTGTCGACCATCGCGCGCATGGACCGGCTGGTGGTGATGGACCAGGGCCGCATCGTCGAGACCGGCACCCATGCCGAGCTGATTGCTGCCGGTGGCCTGTATGCGCGCTTGTGGGCGCGGCAGACCGGTGGCTTTGTGGCTGCCGATCAGTGACTTCGATGTGACCGCGTTGCAAGGTGCCAAGTTACATCGTCACCCGTCCGGATGATTTGAGGTTTCACTTGCTCCGATGTTTGGAGGTCGCGGCTGATCGCCAAAGAACACCCTGGCATCGGGGATGTATCCCTCGTCCACGAGTACCGCGGCCATGCCTCTTGAATGCAGAAGATCATCCAAGGGCAGAGTGGTGAAAACCGTACTGTGCCGCGAAGTAGTTGAGCGGAGCGCTGCAACCCAGTGAGTTCGTCTCTGGATATCAAGGTCAATATTCATCGTAGTGGCGATCGCGTCGTTGGTCAGACGAGCCCAGCACCGGGAGGGCGATGGAGGGGCATGCAGGAGCGCGCCCGATTCAATATCTCCCTCTGCCCACGCATGACCTAGCTCATCTAGGTTATCGAGCCAGGGCCGCAGGCTTGATGTGGCATCCGAGAAGCATTTGCGGTCTTTCACGGAGTCAATGTGAAAATTCTGGATAGTTTCCCTGGCGCCTCTCACCAGCATCGGGAAGCGGGCGTTGATCATCGGGATCCCATGATCGCGGGCCATGCGGTCAATGGCTCGAGAAAGTGGCTCACCGGCTCGGGCTCCACTGAATTGCAGTGCAGCATCATGAATTTTCCAAGCCGCGTACATTGGGCGCATCCTCTCAATGCTCGCGTCATGCAGGCCATAGAGAATCTTGAGATCGCTCAATCGCGTGTACTCTTCTTCGGTGAGCTCGTCACGAAGCGTTCTTCTACCTGAAAGGAACTTGAGCTTGCGGATGGCGGGCCACAGAATGAGGCTGCGAAATACCCCGCCATCGTGCTCCACGGTCACGCCCGGAGGGCTCAGAATTGCATCAGACGTCGAGATTGCTGCTTCAACGCTGCGAGTATCGATGGATAGGCTCTTTCTTAGGGGTTGAATCGTGCCCAGTACAAGCAGCGTTGAAGAGCCTTTTCTGAACTGCCAGATGCGCGGGCCGGGGGCTGAGTGGACCGCATGGATCGCAGGGAGATGAGTTGCATCGGCATTCTCTTGATCCGTTGCGTATCCATTGATGGGCGCCATCGCCATCAGGGCGATGGCCGCCAAGGTAATGGAAGGAGAATGAAATTGATCCATGTTCAATCCAGGCATGCCGTATAACGCGTGTGTGGCTTGGTTCGCGGGTCATTGGAGAACATGTGCCAAGCTTCATCGATTGTTTCGGGGTGGAACATCGGGAACTTGGAGGATTTCATGAAGTGTTGCCTGATGTACTGCCAATAGATGGCCTGAGGTCCCATTGCACGCTCAAGGAAACGATAGACTTCAGCCATCGTCCAGTAGTCAGCTACTTCAGATGGAAGCGATGCTCGCGTCTGTATAGGCTCGATGGCATCTCCGAAAGTAATAGTTGCTCGAAGATCCCGGTCAACGACGGAGATGGCTGGCAATATGCAACTTCCGGTTTTGCGCGCCATTGCGGCGGTTCCCAGCATGATGTCCAAGGGGCGCCCCAAAAATGGAATGCAATAGGCTTCTTCGCGAAAGCGGTGGACATCGGGCATCATGATGACTGCAGCTCTATTTTTCAGTGCGCGAAGCGCTATGCCTATCCCTCTGGCATTCGAGTGGATGATGCTCGCGCGGCATCCGGCGTGATTGAAGAGCCGGTGGTACAGGTCGTCGAACAATTCGTTGCCTGCATGGTTCTTTGGGTCGCCATAGAAGATGTAGATGTCACGCAGATGGCGAATGTGCTCCATCAGACGGACCGCAGACAGGATATAGTGGCCGTGATGCGGCAGTGCGATCACAACTCCCCTGTCGGCAGGGAGCTTTCCATCGATTGAGGAGTAGTCGGAACGGTCGATGCAGTGGACCGCCTCCAACAGTGACGGGCGGCAAAGGTCAGCCAACTGGGAGCTGATGGAGGCTTTCGATTGATACCAGCTGTAGTAGGAATCCATATCGAGTCCGCTGACTTCGCATGCGGAGAGGATGGCTTTCCTTTCCCTATCGGAAATGGTCAATCCAAGCTGTTGCTCTGTCTGGACGCTGTGCCGAAAGGTGGCCTCCGGGGCAGGCTGACGACTCTCATGTGCTTGACTTTCGTGCATCCTGGACCTCCTTTGCTGGCTGCGATGCGCGGTAGAGGTTCATGAGTTGTCCATGGAGCCAATCGAAATGCTTGGGATTGAAGTCAGGATGCTTCCAGTACATGTGCATCAGAGCTGAGTGAAAGACACGCTGACGGAATCTGCTCTCGGCTAGCCGTGTAGCAGGCCATCGCTTTGTCTGAACTGGTTGCGCGAGCCAGTCTCCTCCAAGCTTCTGGTTGGAATCCAGATGGTTCGAAATAGTGCGCAGAACGGAAGTGATGGGTGAGCTGGGTGGCAATTTGATCGTGTCATCGCATGTGCCTGTCATGATTTGAAATTCGTGGATGCAGTTGAGGACTCCTTCCACCAGAGGCAGGTAGCGCTGCTGCCCGTGGTGGGACGTCAAGACAGGAGCGTCAAGGCTGGATGTAAGCTGGTCACTGAACACGATAATGGTGTGAATTCCCGCATCACCCTCCAGTTTGCGAAGCGCGTCGGATGGCGTTGTCGAGTAAGCGGGATCTGTGCCAATTATCTCGGTGATCAATCCCCTTCTGCGGAGTTCGATAGCGCGATTAATATTGGATCGAGTCGTCGCGGCAATGATTGCGGTCGATGATGATGTGTCGTTTGGTAAGGGGAATGTTCCATCGCATCGCATGCGGCTTTGTTCTGGGCTTTGTGCTATTCGGCTCATGCCGTCATGACTGCGAGTCATCGTGATTCTGATCCTGTTTGATAGTGTTGATGACACGCATCCACGCCGCGTGCCATCAACGGAGTCTGTCAGCGCTCTTCGTAATTGTTCGATCCGCAGCAGTCACTGCTGAATGCGGCTACTTTGATTTCGTCCGCCTCGGTTTCAAACACTGCGTCGAGGGATCTTGCATTTGCGCTGGATGATTTCATCCATGCGGCGACGGCGTTTGGATCTGAAATGGTTGCGGATGCGTGCATGACGTATTTCCTTTTATAGATGTGTGTTGATGACCAGGGCACATCCCTTGGTCGGCATCAAGAATGCGCCGTCCGTATGGCTACTTGCTGTCAGTGGTAGCGGGTTCGTTGCGTAGGACTTCTCTTTTAATTTCTGCGTCAG
Organism: Stenotrophomonas sp. A3_2; assembly: GCF_036624925.1. Lineage (NCBI taxonomy): Bacteria > Pseudomonadati > Pseudomonadota > Gammaproteobacteria > Lysobacterales > Lysobacteraceae > Stenotrophomonas > Stenotrophomonas sp. A3_2. The sequence goes on along the minus strand of NZ_JAZKVY010000257.1, from coordinate 78,227 downwards.
TCTCGTAGTCGAGCAAGCTGCTCTGCGCGTTGTGTCCGTGGCTTGTTCTGATGCCTGGAGCTTCTCTTGAATGTCGGGGCCGGGGATGTAGCGCAGGGCGGCGTCGAGATCCTGGATCGGTTCGGCGCTCGCGTGTATCAATCAGACGAGGACGTGACTCAGGGAGCATCCTCGAGTGGGAGGCGATCACTGGATATTTCACGACTGGATGCGTTTGCATCGCGTGTCGGGGAGGTCATGGGTTGACGGTGCTACCATCCCCATTCGGTAGCTCGGAGAACGGTCTGTTCACCGTTTTGACATTGCCGTGCCGACCGTTGATCAGCAGACATGGGCTCGAGACTCTATCTGCACTATAGGAGCAGTGATGCAGGTTCAATCGTGCTCAAAGACTCGGATGCACTTCCGTATCTTTCGTTGCCTATCGCTGGTGACGAGCCTTGTGACCGCTGTTCCAGCCATGGCGGACAATGGCGAGGTGAGCGGAACACGTGAGGGCTCACTTGAGCAGGTCATCCTGCTCAGCCGCCACAACCTGCGCGCGCCGGTGGTGGCGTCGGGCGCGCTGGCCAATGCCACTCCGGAGCGCTGGCCAGGCTGGGACGTGGGCGCAGGCGAGCTCACCACCAAAGGCGGCGTGCTGGAGGTCTATATGGGCCGTTACATGGGCCAGTGGCTGCGTCAGGCGCAGCTGTTGCCGGCTTCGGGTTGCCCGCAGTTGGCTGACTTCCACGCCCATGCCAACAGCCTTCAGCGCACCCAGGCCACCGCGCAGTTCTTCGTTGCCGGTGCCTTCCCGGGCTGTCATGTCGCGGTCGAGCAGCGCATGGCGCTGGGCACGATGGAACCGATGTTCAATCCGGTGATCCACAACAGAGACACGGTCTTCCGCGAGCGCGCTATGTCGGCAATGCAGCGAGCGCTGGCCGCATCGGAACTGGCACCGGCACTGTCCGTGGTGGAGCAGATCACCCGCTACCCGCAGTCGGCGGCCTGTGCGGGGCACAGCGAGTGCCATCTGATGCTGGCCGACACGATCTTCAATGCGGAACCGGGCAAGGAACCACGCGCGTCCGGTTCGCTGGCCCTGGCCAGCGGGTTGGTCGATGCCTTGTTGATGGAGCACTACCAGGGCAGTGGCATCCCCCGCGAAGGCTGGGGCCGGTTGACCACCGAGGCGCAATGGCAGGCGCTGGCGCAGATCCGCAACCGCTACCAGGACATCCTGTTCGGAACGCCCGAAGTGGCGCGCGATGTGGCCGCCCCGCTGCTGGCAAGAGTGAATGCGTTGTTCGAGGACCCGGCATCGCCAAAGGTGAGCCTGCTGGTCGGCCACGATTCCAACATTGGTTCGGTGCTGGTGGCGTTGGGAATCACGGACTACAGCCTGCCGGGGCAGTACGAGAAGACGCCGATCGGCGGCCTGCTGCAGTTCGAGCGCTGGCGTGATCGTGGGGCCGGTGAAGTGCGTTACCGGTTGGTGTATGTCTATCCCACGCGCGAGCAGCTACGTGGTGCGATCCCGTTGACCGACGCACAGCCGCCGGGCCGGGTGGAGCTGATGCTGCCGGGCTGCGCGCAGTCGGGTTGCAGTGAAGCGCAGTTCAACAACCTGTTGCATTCACCTTGAATCCGGGATGGATGGCGGCGTCGCAGTGTGATGAGACGGAAGCAGCTTCGCGCCCCTTATGCTCGGATTCGAGTAGTCTCCAGCAATCAACCAAGCGATCCCGGTGAATCATGAACATCACGGACTTTCTTGTAATGGACGGTGATGGAGATGAAATATGGGCCGACCCCCATGGCAGCAACATTGCCTTTACGTGTTTTGATTGTGGATATCCGGTGGTGGCTGATGCCTCGGAGAACCAACGTGGGAGCGATGAGGATTGTCCCGCTGCCTGCCGCGGGTGTGGTGTGGAGTACTTCCTCGATTTGAGACTGGACTCGAGGAAGCTGTATATCCACATCGTCTGATTGAGTGGCGGCAGAAGCGGTGCGAACCAAGGTTCGCACCCACCAGGATGGCAGTTCGCAACCGCCAGAACAGAAAACGGCCCGGGTTTTTCCCCGGGCCGTTATCATTCAGCTCACACCGGCGCGATCACTCGATCGGCTGGTCCAGCATCAGCTGGCGTGCGAAACGCACCGGCGGTGCGCCGTAGGACAGTACCTGGTCGTGGTACGCCTTCAGGTTGAACTTGTCGCCCAGCTTCTCCTGCACCGCCTTGCGGGTGTCGAAGTGTTCCTGCGCACCGACGAAGTAGGTCGGCAGCTGCGCCGAGGTCAGCTGCGCGCGCACCCACTTGCCGGCCGCTTCGCTTTCCTGCTGGAACGCGTCGTGGGTCATCAGGTGCATCGCCTTCTCGCGATCCCAGTTGTCCACGTGCACGCCCTGGTCGAGGATCGCGTTGGAGATCGTGCGCAGGTAGAACTTCAGCTGCACCAGGTGGAACAGCGGGTCGTTGTTGAGGTAACCCTGCTCCTGCATCATGCGCTCGGTGTAGACCGCCCAGCCTTCGGCGAACAGGCCCGAACGCAGCACCGCACGCAGGGTGGAAGGGAACTTGGCCGAATGCCAGCCCTCCAGGTAATGGCCCGGGGTGCCTTCGTGGATGCTCAGCAGGTGGATCATGCGCGAGTTGTACTCACGCAGGAACGAGTCGACCTGCTTGTCGTTCCAGTCGTCCGGAATCGGCGACACGGCGTAGAAGGTCTTCAGGTTCTTGTCCAGCGGACCCGGCGAATCGCAGTAGGCCACGGCCACGCCACGTTGGAATTCCGGCATCAGGATGATGTCCACCGGCGCATCGGGCAGCGTCATCAGGTCGTGCTCGCGCACGAATGCGGTGGACTGCTCCAGCGCGGCCTTGGCATCGTCGACGACCTTGTCGCGTGCCGGCTTGTCGGCGTAGGCCAGTTCCAGCGCAGCTTCGATCGCCTTCTGCTGCTGCTCGTCGGTCGGCTGGGCCGGCATCTCCGGCGCACCCGGCTTGTCCTTCAGCACGGTCTGCGCGATGCCGTACATGTCCTCGCGCACACGCTTGAGTTCGGCGCGCGCACGGTCACCGATCTCCTGGCGCGACAGCGAGGAGCTGAGCGCGAACTTCAGCTTCTGGTCGTACTTTTCCGCACCGATGCGGAAGTCGCCCTTGGCGTTCGGCACCAGGGTCTTGTCCAGCCAGGTCTGCTGCTCGTCCACCGCCTTCTTCAGGCCGTCGATGGCCGCTTGCAGACGCTGCTGGTCGGCCTGCGGCAGTTCACCGATGTGCGGGGTGATGAAGGTATCGACGATGCTGAGGATGCCCTTGTTCTGCTTGGCCACCGTCTCGGCGTGGATCTTCGGCACGCGCGCCGGATCCAGGTTCTCGCGGGCCTGGGCGAAGATCGCCGGCAGCTTTTCCATGCGCGCGGTGGCCGACTTCAGGCGCTCCGGCAGTGGCGCGAACTCGCGCGCCATCAGGCCGTAGATCGCGCTGCCGGCGATGCCGTTGTACAGCTGCGGGTCCCACTTGCCGGACTGCAGCACTTCGGCGTTCCAGATTTCCGACTGCAGCTGGTTGCGCAGGATCGCCGCGTCCACCTGGTTCTCGCGGCCCAGCTTGGCCACGTCGATCTTGTCCAGCTCGCCCAGCAGCGCCTTGTAGGCGGCCACGGTCTTCTGCTGGCCGGCGGCACTGAGGTCGTCCAGTTCGCTGTCGTAGCGGTGGTCACCGATCTGGGTGGCGCTGACCGGCGACAGCTGCATCCAGGTATCCAGCGCGCGCTTGGAGAGATCGGCGAAGGCGGCATCGACCGCCGCATCACCGGCCTGCTGGCTGGCGGCCGGGGTGGAAGCGTTGGTCGGGGCGTCGGCCGGCTGGCAACCGGCCAGCGCAGCGACCAGGGCGAGGGCAAGAAGATGCGGGCGCATCGGCATTCCTGTACGGGGTCAAACCCTGAGCATAGGGCCCCGTCGCTGCTTTGTCCCCGTGCCATAGGATTACCATGGGCGGATTCAAGGACCCTCCAAAGGAGCGCAGGACATGGAATACCAAGGAAGCTGCCATTGCGGCAGGATCGCATTCAACGTACAGGCCGAGGCGCCGATCAGCGACGTCATCGACTGCAACTGTTCGATGTGCCGGCGTCGCGGCAGCCTGCTGTGGTTCGCCCCGCGTGCGGCGTTCCAGCTGACCACCGATCCGGCTGACGTGGCCACCTACCACTTCAACAAGGCCCACATCGACCATCACCACTGCCGCGAATGTGGCGTCGCCCCCTACAGCGAAGCGGTCGATCCGCGTAGCGGCACACCGATGGTGGCGGTGAACGTGCGCTGCGTGCCGCAGGTCGATCTGGCTGGCCTTTCGGTGACCTCCTACGACGGAGCCGCACTGTGACGGGCGCGCGCGCCTGGACGCGCAGCCTGGCGATGCCGGTGGTGCTGCTGGCATTGGCGGGCTGCGCCAAGCAGGGCGACATGGCCGCGGATGCGGGCGCCCCGGCCGCCGAAGCGGCCGTCGCGTCGCCAGAAGGTGCGTTCCTCGCCTATGAACATGACGTGCAGGTGCAGCTGGAGTCGGCAAAGATCGCGCCGCGCATCCAGCAGATCGCCCAAGCCTGCCAGAGCGCGAAGTTCGGCGACTGCGCGGTATTGCAGGTCGACCAGCGCAGTGGCGAGCAACCCAGCGGTGAGGTCAAGGTGCGCATCGCGCCGAAGGGCGCCGAGCCGCTGATCGCGATGGCCGGTGAGGGCGGAACGCTGCAGTCGCGCACCACCCGCGCCGAGGATCTGGCACAGGCCGTGTCAGACACGGCGCTGACCAAGGCGCGGCTTGAAAAGGAGCACGCCCGCCTGCTGTCCTACCAGGACCGCAAGGACCTGAAGATCGAAGATCTGATGGCGATCACCACGCGCCTGTCAGAGATCGAGGCGGGTGTCGAGCAGGCCAACAAGGACGCCGCGCAGCAGCGCCGGCGCATCGATACCCAGCTGGTGACGCTGCACTTCGAGACCACTTCGGGCCAACGCAGCCGAAGTGAGATCGGCGAGGCGCTGAGCGAGTCGGGCAGCATTCTCAGCACCAGCGTGGCGTTCCTGATTCGTGCTGTTGCCGCGCTGCTGCCGGTGGCGGTGCTGGCCCTGGTCGCAGCCTGGGGCGTGCGCGCATGGTGGCGTCGCCACCGTCGCAAGCTGCCGCCCAACCGCTGAGGTCAAGGCTGATGCCGGCAGCCCGCCGGCATCAGCCCTCGTCGGTTTCGTACTCGACGAACACATCCAGTTCCAGCGCCAGATCCTGCACGGCGTCGCGCACCTTCTGCGCGGTGCTTTCATTGCCCACTTCCACTTCCAGCTCGTGGATGCCCGGGCCGATGTCATCGGACAGCCCGGCCGAGCTGGAGTCGTCGTCGTCCATGTGCGGCATCAGGTCGTCGGTTTCCTCGACATGCTCGATGCCATCCAGGCCGAGCAGCAGGTCGCTGATGGCACGGGCGTCGTCTTCGGTTCCGGTAATGCGCAGTCGCAGCATGGCCATGGCGTAGGTACGTTGTGGAGTTGCCTGCAGCCTAGCCAGCATCGGGCAAAGAATGGGTGAGGGCGAAGTCAGGTGGGCGTGGCCGGGCGCCCGAGCAGGCTGTCCGGCAATGCCGGAATCGGTGTGCGTTCGTCCTGCGCCTGTTCCAGCAGCCAGTCGATGAACAGGCGTGCGGCCGGGCTGGGCGGTTGTCCTTCGGCATGCACTACGTGATACGCATAGCGCGCCTTCAGCGCCGGGCCGGGCAGGCGCACCACCTCGTAGCGCTGCAGGTAGGGCTGGGCGATGTGGGTGCGCGCCAGCACCGCGCCCATGCCATACACCGCTGCACGCATCGCGTCGGTGCTGTCGGCGAAGGTGTGCATGGGTGGCAGCGGCGACGGCGTGCGCACGCCGGCGTGGCGGAACCAGTCGCGCCAGCCCTGCGGCGACAGGTCGGTCAGCAGCGGCAGGTCGGCGATGCGCGCCGGATCGACCAGCGTTTCGACGCCGGCCAGTGCCGGTGAGGCGACCGGGAACAGGTAGTCATCCATCAGGTGCTGCGCACGCAGGCCGGGCCATTGGCCCAGGCCGTAGCGGATGCCCACTTCCGGGCCGTTGTCGTCATAGCGATCCAGCCCGCTGCCGGTATGCAGCTCGATGCGGATGTGCGGGTAGGCCTGGGTGAAGCGCGGCAGCCGTGGCAGCAGCCAGCAGTAGGACAGCGAGCGCAGCGTGGTGATGCGCAGCGGCACGCTGTCGGCATCCGGCTGCAGGTGATGGGCGACGGCCGCGACATCGGTGAAGGCGGCGCTGGCAGCGTCGGCCAGCTGCCGACCCTCGGCAGTCAGGCGCACGCCGCGGGCGTGGCGTAGGAACAGCCGTACTTCCAGCACTTCTTCCAGGCGGCGGACGTGGTGGCTGACCGCGCTGGCGGTCAGGTGCAGCTCCTGCGCGGCCTGGGCGAAGTTCTGGTGGCGCGCCGCGACCGCGAACACGGCCAGTGCGGGTAGCAGGGAAGGGCGTAGCAGCATGTCAAGCCTCAAACCATATTTGTGGCTGGCAGCGATACTACGCGCTTGTGCCGCGGGCGTCTGCGCCTGATCCTGTCCGCATTGGCGAAGAATTGACGATGTACGGAGGCAAGGCATGAATGCGGTCCCACAGGCGGCCGAGCGCGATTGGCGCACGCCGCTGGAATTGACCCTGCTGGGCGCCATCTGGGGCTGCTCGTTCCTGTTCATGCGGGTGGCGGTGCCGTCGTTCGGCCCGTTCGCGCTGGTCGAGGTGCGGCTGGTGCTGGGTGCGCTGGTGCTGCTGCCGTTCCTGTGGCGCGCCCGCGCGCAGTTCCCGCCGCGGCGCTGGCTGTGGCTGGCGCCGATCGGCCTGATCAACTCGGCGTTGCCGTTCGTGCTGTTCGCTTATGCAGCGGAACAGGCGCCGGCGGCGATCGGCGCGATCTGCAATGCGATGACGGTGCTGTTTGCCGCGCTGATCGCGTTCCTGTTCTTCGGCGAGAAGATCGGCATGCGCCGTGCCGGGGCGCTGCTGGTCGGCTTCGCCGGCGTGGTGGTGCTGGCCACGGCCAAGGTTTCCGGCCTGAGCATCGGCACCGCAGTGCTGGCCGGTGCGGCGGCATCGCTGCTGTACGGCCTGGGCGTGAACCTGGTGAAGCGGCACATGACCGGGTTGCCGTCGGCCGCCGCCGCGGCGGCAACGCTGTCGTGCGCCTCGCTGTGGATGCTGCCGATGGCGGTCAGCCACTGGCCGCAGGCGGCGATTCCGTTGAAGGCCTGGGGCGCGGCGATCGCATTGGGCGTGGCCTGTACCGGGCTGGCGTTCCTGATGTTCTATCGCCTGATCGGTCGTATCGGCCCGTCGCGGGCGTCGACGGTGACCTACCTGATTCCGTTGTTCGGCGCGGCGTTCGCGTGGTTGTTCCTAGGGGAGGCGGTGACGGTACAGATGTTGGTGGCGGGGGCGTTGATTCTGGGGAGCGTGGCGGTGAGTCAGAAGGGCTGAGCGCGCGCACGCAGCGGTAGCACCGAGCCATGCCCGGCGGGCCCATTTCCGCGCCTGCGGGGAGGTGTCACTTTCTTTGCTCGTGCAAAGAAAGTAACCAAAGAAACACGCCGCCAGGTCGCGAGCCGGTGCTTCGCACCGGTACCCTGCGCTCCTCGGCCCGCCGGGGGACGGCGCGGAACTCGCTGCGCTCAGACACCCGCGCCTCTTCGCCCCCGCCGGACCTGCGGTGCTCGGCTCGCTTCAAGGCGGACCCGACAGCCGCGCAGTAGATCCATGCCATGCGTGGATGCCTTCCGCCTGGATCAATCAGGAGCGCTCGCCATCGCGTTGCCGGAACGCGTGCTATTGCCCACAGAAGAAAACTCCAGGCCATCAATATCGGCATGCGCACCGCACATGCCCAAGCCCGTTGCCGTCGGGTCGATCCCGCCGGATGAGACTCTCAGTACACCTGCATGTTTCTCGATAGCCACTGTGCCTGGTTCGGACTGATGAATCAGTTTTCCGCCTTCTGGCTTCATATGCAGCACGAAGGAGCAGACGTGCTGCATCGCCTGGGTACTGTGCAGCTCAACCGTATAGCCCAGTGATTCTTCGACAATCGACAGGCTGTCCCTGAACCCATCGCGGCAACTACGTCCGCTGCCCGGTTCGGTACACAGATCGCTCGCCTGCGAATAACTGCCTGCCCATGCCCCATCCCTGTTGCCTGCCCACGCCATCTGCAGCACGGAGGCTTGGAAGAGCAGCGGGAGGCACAACAGCAGCCTCACAGCGGGATTGTTCTTCATTCAGCTTGCATCTCCGGATAGGCGTCCCTTACCGCCCACCCTACCCGGCAATGCCGGCCAGCGGCCGGCACTACCGGTGCACTCAGAACGCGTTGATGCCGGTCAGTTCGCGGCCGATCACCAGCTGGTGCACGGTCTCGGTGCCTTCATAGGTGATCACCGATTCCAGGTTCAACGCATGCCGGATCGCCACATGCTCGGTGGTGATGCCAGCCCCACCGAGCAGATCGCGACACTCGCGGGCGATGTCGATGGCCATGCGGCAGTTGTTCCACTTGGCCAGGCTGACCTGCTGCGGCTGCAGCTGGCCGGCTTCCTTCAGCCGGCCCAGTTGCAGGGCCAGCAGCTGGGCGGTGGTGATGCGGCGGGCCATCTCGGCCAGCTTGATCTGCGCGCTCTGCGTGGCCGCCAACGGGCGGCCGAACAGCACGCGCTCCTTGGCGTAGCCCAGCGCCTCATCCAGGCAGGCGATGGCCGCACCGATCGGGCCCCAGCTGATGCCGTAGCGGGCCTGGGTGAGGCAGCCCAGCGGTCCCTTCAGGCCCTTCACGTTGGGCAGGCGGTGGCTGTCGGGCACGCGCACGTCATCGAAGTACAGCGCGCCAGTGAGCGAGGCACGCAGGCTCATCTTGTGCTTGATTTCCTGGGTGCTGAAGCCGGCCATGCCCTTCTCCAGCACGAAGCCCTGGATCCCGTCCTCGGTCTGCGCCCAGACGATCGCCAGGTCGGCCACCGGGCCGCTGGTGATCCACATCTTGCTGCCGCTGATGCGCCAGTCACTGCCGTCGCGCACGGCGCGGGTCTTCATGCTGGCAGGATCGGAACCCCCATGCGCCTCGGTCAGGCCGAAGCAGCCGATCAGCTCGCCGCGCGCCATCGCCGGCAGCCACTGCTGGCGCTGTTCCTCGCTGCCATAGGCGTAGATCGGGTACATGCACAGCGAGCTTTGCACCGAGACGAAACTGCGCAGGCCGGAATCGCCGCGCTCCAGCTCCTGGCAGATCAGGCCATAGCTGACCGCGCCGAGGCCACCGCCGCCGTACTCGGTCGGCAGCGTTGCGCCGAGCAGGCCCAGTGACGCGATCTCCGGCACCAGTTCAGACGGAAAACGGGCCTGGTCGAAGGCATCGCCGATGATCGGCAGCACGCGCTCGTCGGTGAAGCGGGCGACACTCTCCTGCACCGCACGCTCTTCCTCATTGAGCAGGGAACGGACATCGAACAGATCGTACGGATGCAAAGCCATGGCACTCACACGCAGTCAGGACCCGGCCATTGTCGGTCATCCGGGCAGCGCGTGCCGACCAGGGTTGGCCCACCACCAGGGCTGAGGCACTACGCTGCGCTGCAGCAATCGTGCGGTGAACGGCGTCTATCTAGCTCGATCACGCGCGTCCCGGTACCCTGACACATTCAAACAACCGTTTCGCCCGTGGCCGCACGCGCGATTCCCAGGCACCGCCGGTGGCCCCGATGCCGGCCCTACCCACGAGTCATGCAATCGATGAGCGCTGAAGCCAACGCCCTGCCCCCGCGTGAAGTAATGGAGTTCGACGTGGTGATCGTCGGCGCCGGTCCTGCCGGCCTGGCCACCGCGATCCGCCTGCGCCAGCGCGCGATCGAAGCCGGTCGCGAGCTGTCGGTATGCGTGCTGGAAAAGGGCTCCGAACCGGGCGCGCACGTGCTCTCCGGTGCGGTGATGGACCCACGCGCACTGACCGAACTGTTCCCGGACTGGGCCGAACGCGGCGCACCGCTGAAGCAGAAGGTCACCCGCGACGAATTCCTGTTCCTCAGCGAGACCGGCGCACGCAGCACGCCCAACGCGCTGCTGCCGGAGTGCTTCCACAACGAAGGCAACTACATCATCAGCCTGGGCGAAGTGACCCGCTGGCTGGCGCAGCAGGCCGAGGCGCTGGAAGTGGCGATCTTCCCGGGCTTTGCCGCCGCAGAAGTGCTGTTCGGCGACAACGGTGAAGTGATCGGCGTGGCCACCGGCGACATGGGCATCGAGAAGGACGGCAGCATCGGCCCGGCCTTCGAGCGCGGCATGGCGCTGCACGCCAGGTACACGGTCTTCGCCGAAGGCGCGCGCGGCCACCTCGGCCGCCAGCTGATCGCCCGCTACAAACTGGACGAAGGCAAGGACCCGCAGGCCTACGGCATCGGCATCAAGGAACTGTGGCAGATCGACCCGGCCAGGCATGAGCCGGGGCTGGTGGTGCATGCGGCCGGCTGGCCGCTGGACAGCGACACCTACGGCGGCGCGTTTCTGTACCACGCCGACGGCGGCAAGGTCGCCATCGGCTACGTGGTCGGCCTGGACTACAGGAACCCGTGGCTGAGCCCGTTCGAGGAGTTCCAGCGTTTCAAGACCCATCCCTCCATCCGCAAGCACCTGGAGGGCGGCACCCGCATCGGTTACGGCGCCCGTGCGATCACCGCCGGCGGCCTGCTGTCGCTGCCGAAGACGGTGTTCCCCGGGGGCGCGCTGGTCGGCTGCGAGGCCGGTTACCTCAACGCCAGCCGCATCAAGGGCAGCCACGCCGCGATCAAGACCGGCATGCTGTGCGCCGACGCCGCGTTCGACGCGCTGGCTGCTGATCGCCAGCACGATGAACTGAGCGCCTACCCGAAGGCGTTCGAAGCCAGCTGGCTGTTCACCGAACTGCAGCAGGCCAAGAACTTCAAGCAGTGGTTCAAGAAGGGCCAGACCGTGGCCACGCTGATGACCGGCGTGGAGCAGTGGCTGCTGCCCAAACTGGGCGTGCGCAACCCGCCGTGGACCCTGCATCGCACCCAGCCGGATCATGCCTGCCTGGAGCCGGCGGCCAAGCACACCCGCATTGCCTACCCGAAGCCGGATGGCGTGCTGACCTTCGACCGCCTCAGCTCGGTGTTCCTGAGCAGCACCAACCACGACGAGAACCAGCCCAGCCACCTCACGCTGAAGGACCCGAGCATTCCGGTGAAGGTGAACCTGGCCGAGTACGCCGGTCCGGAAGCGCGCTACTGCCCGGCCGGCGTGTACGAGTTCGTCGGCGAAGCCGACAGCGCGCGCCTGCAGATCAACGCGCAGAACTGCGTGCACTGCAAGACCTGCGACATCAAGGACCCCACCCAGAACATCGTGTGGGTGACCCCGCAGGGCGGCGGCGGCCCGAACTACTCGGGCATGTGATCGCCCCGGGCTGCGACCGCGTGTCGCAGCCCGGCGGCTCGACCGCACCGCTATCCTGCCGCCCATGCGCGCCGACCGCCTGCTCATTGCCATTGCCGTGTCCCTGCTCGCCACGGCCTGCCAGCGCCCGCCTGCTGCGCCCGCCACGCCCGAACAGGCCCGGCAGCAGGCCATGCAGCGCGCGTTCGAACTGTGCGCCGGTTGCCACACCGTGCAGCCCGGCGGCATCCACCGCTTCGGGCCGAACCTGCATGGCGTGATCGGCCGCCGCGCCGGCAGCTTGCCCGACTACGGCTATTCCGAGGGCATGCGCCGCGCCGACATCACCTGGAGCGCGCAGACCCTGGATGCCTTCCTGCAGTCGCCCACCCACGTGGTGCCCGGCACCCGCATGTACAACGCCTTTCCCAGCGCCGAACGCCGCGCGCTGGTGATCGCCTACCTGCAACAGCAGTCGGCTCAGTGAGCCAATCGCTGCAGCTGGTGCTGCAGCCGTGCCACGAACGCCGTTACAGCGGCGAACACCGGTGCCGGATCGGTCTCGCCCGCATCCTGCAGGCGCTCGACCAGTGCGTTGGCCTGCCCGGCCAGCACCGTCGCCCCAACCGCACCCATGCCGCCGGCCAGGCGATGCAGGTGCAGCGCCGCGGTTTCGCGGTCGCCGGCCTGCACGGCGCATTGCACGGTCGCCAGATCGCCCTCGCTGGCCTGCAACAGGCTGTCGCGCAGCTGCTCGGCCACCACGCGTGAGCCGAACCGCCGCTGCAGGCTGGCCAGATCAGGCAGCGTCCCGCCATCGTCGGCAGCGGGTCCGGCCTGCGGCTCCACAACCGATAGTCCCTGCGCCTGCGGCAACCAGCGCAGCAGCGCGGCGCGCAGGGTTGCCAGCGACAGCGGCTTGGACAGTACTTCGTCCATGCCGGCCTCGCGGCAGCGCCGTGCATCGTCGTCCAGTACGCTGGCGGTGAGCGCCAGTACGGTCAGCCGCGGCTGGCCGTTGCGACCCTCGCGTTCGCGCAGCAGGCGGGTGAAGGCGAAGCCATCCAGCACCGGCATCCGGCAATCGGTGATGACCAGATCGAACGGCTCCGACGCCAACCGGTCCAGCCCCTGCTGGCCATCGCCGACCAGCACATGCGGCACACCCAGCTGCTGCAGGCGCCAGGCCATCATCGCCTGGTTGGTCGGATGATCTTCGATCACCAGCACGCGTGCCTCGCGCAACGCCGGCGGCAGCAGCGCCGCCTGTTCCTCCTCGGCGGCAAGCGCTTCAACATCGCCACGGCCGGCTTCCACCAGCGACAGCCGCACCTCGGCGCGGGTACCCTCGCCCAGCGTGCTGTGCAGCTCCAGTTCGCCGTCCATCATCTGCACCAGGCGCTGGCAGATGCTCAGGCCCAAGCCGGTACCACCATGGTCACGCTGGATGTATGCACCGGCCTGGGTGAACGGCGCAAACAGGTGCTGCAACTGTTCCGGCGCGATTCCGATGCCGGTGTCGGTGACGCTCAGGCACAGCGGCTGGCTGCCGTCCTCGGCGGTCGGCCCCAGCACTTCCAGCTGCAACCGCACTTCGCCGCGCACGGTGAACTTGATGGCGTTGCTGAGCAGGTTGAACACGATCTGGCGCAGGCGCACGCCATCCACTTCGTGCGCCGCTGCCAGCTGTGGGTCGATCTGCACGTGCAGGTCCAGCCCACGTGCACTGGCCTGCGCCGACAGCAACCGGCACACGCTCTCCAGCAAGGGCCGCAGCGGCTGCGGCACCGGTTCCAGGCGCAGTGCGCCGGCCTCCAGCCGCGAGTAATCGAGAATATCGTCGAGGATCTGCCGCAGCATCTGCGCGGAATCCTCGATCACGTTGAGAATGCGCTGCTGCTCGGCATCCAGCGGCGAATGGGCCAGCACCTCAAGCATGCCCAGCACGCCGCTCATCGGCGTGCGGATCTCATGGCTCATGGTTGCCAGGAAACGCGACTTCGCCTCCGCGGCCTGTTCGGCCTCTGCCTTGGCCGCAGTCAGGGCCTCGGCCTGCGCACGCGCCTCGCTGACGTCCACCCAGTAACCACTCCAGATCACCGCGCCCGCTTCCGCAGCATAGGGATGGGCCTGGCTGCGCACCCAGCGCGCGCCGGTGCCTTCAGGACGCAGCCGGAACTCAAGAATGAGCGGCGCGAACTGCCGCGCCGCCTGCTCGACCGCATGCAGGATGTGCTCGCGGTCATCTTCCTCGATGCGCTCCAGCAGGCAGGTTGCATCCTGTTCGGCCTGCTGCCGGCTGATCCCGAACAACGCCTGCAGGTCACCGGCAATGAACGGGAAACTGAGGGTTCCGTCAGCCGCACGGCGTGCCTGATAGACCACGGCGGGCAGGTTGTCGGTGACTTCGGCCAGGCGCTGTTCCAGATGGCGACGCCCGGCTACCTCACGGCGCAGCCGCCAATGCCCGATGGCGTGCACCAGCAGCGCGGTAAGCAGCACCAGCAGCAGCGGCACGCCCCAGCGCGCCACGCGGGTCCACTCGAGGCCGTTGCGGTATTCGACGGCCAGCCAGTCGCCGCGCAGGGCTTCGCGCTTGCGTGGGGTCATCTGTAGCAGCAGGCGGTCGAAGGTGGTGGCCAGGGCGGCATGGCGACGCTCGACAGCCAGCACCAGCTGATCGTTGAAGCCGGCCGGTGCGACCACCTGCAGGCGCCCCGGGAAGCGGTTGCGCAGCAGGTGGTCCACCACGGCCAGGTTGCCTATATAGGCGTCGGCGTCGCCATTGATCAGGCGCTGCAGGGCCTGTTCCGCGCTGCGCGCCGCGATGATCCGGGCCTGCGGTGCCTGCTGCAGCACATAACCACGCACGCGCTCCGGATCGGACAGCAGCACCCGCTTGCCCTGCAGGTCTGACAGGCCCAGCAGCGCCGGGCTGTCGCGCCGGCTGACGATCACGTTCGGCACGCTGATGAAGGGCTGGCTGAACACCCAGTCCGGGCCCAGGTAGCGCGAATCGGCCGGAATGCCCATTACCGCCTGCAGCTCGCCGCGGCGCGCCTTCTCGCGCACTTCGTACCAGTCATGGCTGTTTTCCACCTGCAGGTTGGCGCCGGCCTGCAGCAGGCGGCGCAGGTATTCGCTGGCCAGGCCGCTGGGGTTGCCATCCTGGTCGGCGAACGACAGTGGCGCCGCGTTCGGCGCGAAGCCAATCCTCAACGGTTGCTCCAGTACCCGCTTCTCGGCCTGGCTCAGCGCCAGCTGTGCCGATGCCGACCACCGCGGAGGTGGCAGCCAGCGCTGCGCCAGCGCATCGCGCTGGGCCTGGCTGGTCGCGGCCAGCGCCAGGTCCAGCGCTTCGGCCAGTGGCTGCTTGCCGTTGGGAATGCCGAAGTGCAGTCGCTCCGGCGGGAGATCGCTGGGGCGCAGCAGCACGACGCCCTGCAGGTCCTCGCGGGCGATCAGTTCGGTGGCCACATAGGCATTGCCGATGTAAACGTCGGCCTTGTCGTCTCTGACCATCTCCAAGGCCGCCAACGAGTTGTTTGCGACAAGCTGGCGCGCATGCGGAAAGCGGGCGCGCACCTGGGGCCCGGTCAGGAAGTCCTGCTCGATCACCACCCGCAGTCCGTCCAGATCGGGATTGTCGGAGGCACGCAGGTCATCCGGGCGCCCCACCAGGGCCAGCGGGGCCTCGCCATAGGCGGCGGTGTAGACCATGCAGCGGGTGCGGTCGGCACTGAGCCCGACGTTCATCACCACATCAATTTCGCCACGACATGCCGCATCCAGCACGGATGTCCAGTCGGAGTAGCGCCTTGCCTCCACCTTCACGCCCAACTGACGGGCAAGAAGCGACAGATAATCCGGACCCAGGCCAACCTGTTGGCCATCACGGAGGGACTCGAACGGTGGCCAGCCACTGTCATACTGACCCACGACGATGCTCGGATGGGCGGCCAGGTACTCGCGCTGCAGGGGGCTGAGCGGCAACGGCCCGGGCACCGCCTGCGCCAACGCTGCCGGCAGCGCCAGTACGACCAGCAGCAGGACCAGCCCGCGAACAGCCCAGCTACGCATCGGCGTCGATCTCCTAGAATCCTGCCAGGGACCGCGATGGTCGCGGCCCAGCCAGCCCGGTGGCCATACTAGAGCATGAGCTTGCGCATCATCATCGCAGACGACCACCCGGTGGTCCGTATCGGTACCCGCGCCGTCATCGAATCGAGCGGGGTGGGCCGCGTGGTCGGCGAAGCCGACAGCGCGCAGGCGCTGATGGCCCTGCTCGGCAGCCAGCCCTGCGACCTGCTGGTGACCGACTACTCCATGCCGGGCAGCCCGCAGGCCGACGGCTTCGCCATGATCGGCATGATCCGCCGCCGTCATCCAGACCTGCCGGTGCTGATGCTCAGCGTCTCCAGCAATCTGGCGATCCTGCGCATGGTGCTCGACAGCGGCGTGCTCGGCCTGGTCGACAAGAGTTCGTCGATGGACGAGCTGCCGCAGGCCATCCAGTCGGTCTACCGCGGCCAGCCCTACATCAGCCGCAGCCTGCGCGAGCGGGTCGAGGCTGCCGGCAGCTGGCGCATGCGCGAGGGTGACGGCAAGCCGCTGTCGCCACGCGAGGTGGAGGTGCTGCGGCTGCTCGGCACCGGCATGACCGTGAAGGAAATCTCGCTTCAGCTGCACAAGAGCGTCAGCACCATCAGCCGGCAGAAAGGTGATGCCATGCTCAAACTGGGCCTGAAGGGCGACGCCGAGCTGTTCGATTACCTGCGCGACGGCAAGATCTGAGAGCCAGATCGCACAGGAAGGGCATCTGGCACTGCCCTATTTGACGGGCCGCCGATCTGTGCCAAGATGGTGGGGCATGAGTTCCCAATGCGAGGTCGAAGGAATCGACCGGCTCATGTCCTCGCTCCCGTCCCTGGTGGACGTGGCGCGGTTCCCTGCCGGCCGTCTGGCCCGGCAACGCTGACCATGGAGAGGCGCATGCAACATCCCCCCAAGCTACGCTGGACCCTGCCGTTGCGGCCTCTGCGCGCATTCGCGGCGTGCCTGCTCGTCTCTCTTTCCGCTGCCGCCTGCAGCGCCGCCGATCCGGTCCCCTCGTCCTCCCAGCCCGGCGCCCCTGCGCAGGCTGCCAATGCGCCCCGACAGGATGTTGCCACGATGCAGAACACCTCTCCCGACACCGCCATTACCCCGCCCGACGCGCCGACCGTGATGTATTTCACCTATCAAGTGGATGGCGATGGCGCGACCTCCTATGAGGTCCAGAACGGCAGCGTGGCGACCTTCTGGTTCGGCCACACCTTCACTCTCGATGGCACTACGTACTACACGGGTTTCTCCTGGGATACCCGCGAGCACTACGGCAAGCCTGGCGAGCAGACGCAGGCCGGTCCGGACGACCGCGCCAACCTCGCCGAGGCCACCTTCGTGCTGGTCGGCACCGACGCGAAGAAGCCGTGGAAGTTCCGTGGCCAGGAATGGACCATCGGCGCACTGGGCGCGTACGACAAGGCCGACGACGTCGATACCCGGCGCAAGCCGCTTGAACATCGCACCGCCGACGGCCGCCTGCTGCTGGCGGTGCCGACCAGCAGCTTCGACCGCGGCGTCAGCAGCACCGGCTATGCGCTGCTGCTGTTCAACCCCAGGCGCAGCGAAGACGACGTGGACAGCAAGGTCTGGCGCTATGTCGGTACGGTGCGCACAGGCGAAGACAACAGCGCCGCCTGCGACGAAGGCAACGTGATGCCCTGCACCGGCAGCGACGGCGAACTGGCCTTCGCTGCCGATGGCAACGGCCTGCCGCGACTGACCGTGACCTTCAAGGGCACCACCCTCGAAGGCCCCGGCAGGACCCGCACCCTGGGTGCCGGTGACACCGTGCACTACACCTTCGACAGCGCGACCCAGCAGTACCTCGCGCGCTGAAAGCACCCGCCACGCGCGGGTTCCCTGTTGACCGACATGTTCTTGACTCACGGATGAGTCCGGTTGGCGATTCGCGGCATGCGCCGCTCCATCAACCCCGAGGAAAAACGTCATGGCACAGCATGACTACAGCAGAAAGGAAGTCCTGGACATCGTCGAGCAGGTCGCCAGGCAGAAGAGCATTCCGGTCGACGACTTCATGCGCTTCGCGTACATCGAGACCGGTGGCACGTTCAACGAGCGCGCCCACAACGCGTCATCCGGCGCCAAGGGCCTGTTCCAGTTCGTGCCCGGGTCCGCACGCCAGTACCACCTGACCGGCCACGAGTTCGACCCCACCCGCAACACCGAAGCGGCCGCGCAGATGTACCAGGACAACCTGGACTCGATGGCACGCCGCAACGAGCGCACCGGCCACCCGTACCTGTCCGGCGGCAGTACGCCGACCGGGCTGGACCTGTACCTGGCCCACCAGCAGGGCAGTGCCGGCTATGGCTCGGTGCAGACCGCCATTGCCACCGGCACCTTCGGCGTGGTCCGCAACAGCCACGGCGACGAGATCAACATGCGCCGCAACGTGCTGAACCAGATCGGGTCGGACGCGAAGGCGCTGACCGGCCACAGCCTGGCCGAAATGCGCGGCATGAACGATGGCGACCTGGCACGGGCCTTCTCCAGCTACTACATCCACAAGTACGCAGCGATCAGCATCCCGGAAAAGAACATCGAACCGCAGGCGGTGGCGCAGGGCCAGGGCCAGGCCCCGGCCGCGCCTGCACAGGCCAGCGCAGCCGTGGCGGCCGGTGCTGCCACGCTGGCGGCAACCGCAACAGCCGCTGCCGCGCCGAAACCGGGCATCGAACTGCAGGCCGCCTACGAGGCCGGCGTGAAGTACGACGATGTGAAGTACGCCATCAACATTCCGGGCCACGCGCTGTACGTACCGGGCAAGACCGGCAAGAACGTGGACCAGGGTTACATCGATTGCTCCGGCTGGGTCGGCACGCTGCAGAACCGGACCATGGACGAGATCAACCAGAAGGCCGGGCATGCGGTGTTCAGCAAGGCCGATCGCATCGACCTGGGCAACCTGGGTTCCGGCGGCATCGTGCGCAAGGCATTCGACCAGTCCGGCGTGCTGCTTGACCGCGACGCGATCCTCAAGCCCGGTGCGCTGAAGGAAGGCATGATCATCGGCCTGGATACGGCCAGGACCCGCCATGAACACTGGAACGGCATCGACCACATCGTCATGGTGGTGCGCGACCCGAACACCGACATGCTGCTGATCAGCCAGTCCACCGGCAGCAAGGGCGTGCACACCATGCCGGTGGAGGACTACCTCAAGCAGGTGAAGGACCACCCGCACTGGAAGCTGTTCGCGTCCGATCCATTGTCCAAGGCCCGTGACCTGCTGGAAAACCGCACCCAATCGCACGAGCAGACCCAGGGCAAGGCCAACGCCGAGCACAAGGCGGCCGCCACGCCGCACGCCGAACTGTACAAGCAGGGCGCACACAGCGAGGGCGTGCGCAAGGTGCAGGAGCAGCTGGGCCACCTGGGCTACGTCGGCGCCGACGGCAAGCCACTGGTCGAGGATGGCCGCTTCGGCCGCAACACCGACGCGGCAGTGCGCCAGCTGCAGAAGGACAACGGCCTGGTCGTCGACGGCATCGTCGGTCCGAAGACGCTGGAAGCGATCAAGGAAGCACGCGAACGGCCCTTGCTGAACGACGAGCGGCACCCACGCAATCCGATGTACCTGCAGGCCACCGAAGGCCTGGAGCGGCTGCCGGCAGGTACCTTCAAGGATCGCCACGCGCTGGAAAGCGCCGCCGCGGCCCTGACCAAGGAGGCGCATGCCGCCGGCCTGCAACGCATCGACACGGTGGTGCCGAGCCCGAACGGTGAGCGCCTGTTCGCCGTGCAGGGCACGATCGGTGACCCGGCGGCCAGCCGCGTGGCGGTGGAGACCCGTGCGGCCAGCGAGCAGAGCATCGCGCTCAGCAGCGGTGCCGTGCAGGGCGCGCCTAACGTGCTGCACCAGCAGCAGGACGCCCAGCAGGAGCAGGCCCGGCAGGCACAGAAGGCGATGGGCGTCTAAGCCCGCAAACGCCTTGGCAGAGAAGGGAGGGCCACGTCCGCGTGGCCTTCTCCCTTTCTGCCAGCTGAGCGGCCGAGGCCGCTTTCAGCCTTGCTTCATGCCGCCTGCCGCTAGATGAATGCGCAAGCCGCACGGTGGACCAGGCAATGTTCCGGCAATGTTGGAACGTCAGCGTGGTCTCCACGGCAGCCGGGGCGCCCGCGCCCTCCCTGCCCAGCGTGGCATGGACCTCACAGGAGAACGAACATGCTCAGTACTTCCACACTCAGCTTCCGTGGTCTGGCGATGGCTCTGGCACTGGTGGCCGGTGTCGCCGTGGTCAGCGATGCCAGCGCGATGTCGAGGAAGGACAAGCGCACCCTGGTCGGCGCCGTGGTCGGTGGCGTGGCCGGCAACCTGCTCTCCAACGGTGATCCTGCCGCCACCGTGGGCGGCGCCGTGGCCGGCGGCGCGATCGGCAACCTGACCACCTCCGACCGCCGCGACCGTCGTTACTACGACAATCGCCGTTACGACGACCGCTACGATCGCCGTTACGACCGTGGCTACTACCGCAGCGGCTACTACGACCGCGGTGACGACCGTCGCTGGCAGCGCGAGCGCTACTACGACAACCGCTACTACCACGACCGCGGCCGCCATCGCGGCTGGTAGGCAGCGCGGCGGCATCACCGCAGCTGATGCACGGACGGGCGGGTCGATGACCCGCCCGTTTGCGTTGGCCGCGTGCATGGCGTTGAATGCGCAGCCTTGGATGTGACTTTCCCCACCGGGGCTGCGGCATGAATTCTTCTTCCCACCGCGTGCAGGGCCTCAACAACGACGAGGTCGCTGCCGACTGGCCACCGATCAGCGCGGCGGACATCGCGTGGCTGCGCCAGCGTTACCCGCAGCTGGGCGAGCACAGCCAACCGCGCTGGCATAGCCCCCGACCGCTGTCGGCCGCCGCCATCGTCGACGGCGTGGACGGCGCGCTGTTCATCAAGCGCCACCACCACAGCGTGCGCAGTGCGGCCTGCCTGGAAGAAGAACACCACTTCATCGCCCATCTCGCCGCCGCCGGCGTGCCGGTAGTACAGGTGCTGCCGGCCACCGATGGCCACACTGCCGTCGAGCATGGCGAATGGACCTTCGAGCTGCATGCGGTTGGCGTCGGTGAGGACCTGTATCGCGACGCGGTGTCGTGGTCGCTGCTGACCGATATCGCGCAGGCCCGTGAAGCCGGACGCGCACTTGCACAGCTGCACCGTGCCGCAGCCAGCTACCACGCGCCCCAGCGCAGCACCCATGTGCTGGTCGCGCGCGACGATCTGATCCGCGCCGACGATCCGATCGCGGCCATCAAGGCAGGGCTGCACGAGCGCCCCGGGCTGGCCCGCTATCTCGCGCGCATTCCGTGGGAAGCGCAGCTGCAGCGTGACGTGTTGCCGTGGCATGCCGGCTTGGCCAATCGCCTGCGCGACGAGCCGCGGCTGTGGGCCCACAACGACTGGCATGTGTCCAACCTGCTGTGGCGCGATGGGCAGATCAGCACCGTGCTGGATTTCGGCCTGGCCTCGCCCACCAGCGCACTGTTCGACCTCGCCACCGCGATCGAGCGCAACGCGGTGGCGTGGCTGGAGCTGGAGCGCGGCATGCAGGCAGTGCGCATCGATATCGCGCTGGCCCTGCTCGACGGCTACCGCCAGGTACTGCCGCTGTCGGCGGCACGCGTGCACCTGCTGGCCGACCTGCTGCCGATGGTCCATTTCGACTTCGCACTGTCCGAAGTGGAGTACTTCGAAGGTGTCACCGGCTCGACCGCGAATGCCGACGTGGCGTGGCGGCCCTTCATGCTGGGGCACCCGGCGTGGTTCCACAGCGCGCCGGGACAGGCATTGCTGCAGGCCCTGCACGCGGCAGCCTGAAGGGCGCCGGCTCGCAAATCCGTACCATTTGTAGTGAAATGGTCACCTGAAGCGGGGGTGCCTGGATCTGCCAGGCTGAGAGAGTCCCTTGGAACCTGATCCGGTTTGCACCGGCGTAGGGAGCTTTGAGCCGCAGCCACACCCCCGTCATGGGCCGGTGCACCTGCGCGCCGTCGCTTCGTCTCCCTTGTTGTCCGAAGACGAATCGAATGAACCGCTGCCTGCACCCCACCCTGCTCTCCCTCGCCCTCTGCGCCGCGCTGCCGCTGCACGCCAGCGAGGCCGAAGCGTCCCCCGATGCGGCTGCCACCGGCGCCGAGCATTCGCCGACCGAACTGGCAGCGGTGCGCGTGCAGGCCGGCAAACCGAAAGCCGATACCTCGCGCGTGAACGCCTTCGGTGGCGGCAGCTGGAAGGACACGCCGGCGTCGGTGAACGTGCTCGAGCGCGACTATCTCGACCGTCGCCAGGTACGTTCGCTGTCCGAGCTGGCCAGCAACGATGCCTCGCTGGGTGATGCGTATGCACCTGTGGGCTACTACCAGAACATCGCCATCCGTGGCTTCGCGCTGGACGCCGCCACCGGCTACCGCTTCAACGGCCTGTCCATCGCCGGCGAACAGCGCCTGGCGCTGGAGAACGTGCAGTCGGTGGAGATCCTCAAGGGTGAAGCCGGCCTGGCCGCAGGCGTGATGGCACCGGGTGGCATCATCAACTACATCGGCAAGCGCCCGGCCGAAGTGCGCACCGCCACGCTCGGCACCGATTCGGAAGGCTCGCGCTACGTCGCCGTCGATGTCGGCCACTGGATCACCCCGCGCTTCGGCCTGCGCCTGAATGCCGCGTGGGATTCCAGCAATTCCTATGTCGAGCACGCCGATGGCCGCCGCAATTTCTACTCGCTCGCGGCCGACTGGCTGATCGGCGAACGCGGCAAGCTGGAGGTGGACGCCAATTACCAGACCAGTTCGCAACGTTCGGTGTCCGGCTACCAGCTGCTGGGCGCGCGTGACCTGCCGCGCGGCGTCGACCGCGAGCACCTGCTCGGCTACCAGCCGTGGCAGCGCCCGGTGGATATTGCCAGCACCAACATCACCGCGCTGCACACCTACGATTTCAACGACGCCTGGCAGTCCCGCGTGTCGGTCGGCCACAGCCGGTCGGTGATCGATGACAACGTCGCCTTCGCCTACGGTTGCTACTACGCCGTGCAATGCGCCGATGGCAGCGTGCCGGGCAACTACTTCGCGCCCAACGGCGACTACGACGTCTACGACTACCGCAGCCCGGACGATACCCGCCGCAACCAGCAGGCCCGTGCCGAGCTGCGTGGCCGTTTCGAGACCGGCAGCGTCGGCCATGAGCTGACCCTCGGCGCCGACTACTTCCGCCGCACCGTGGACAGGCGCCCGAGCGTCAACGAGTACGTCGGCACCACCAACATCCACGAGGCACCGGTGCCGGTGTTCGAGCCGTCGCCGAAGATGCCCGGCCCGTCCGCACGTCGCCTGGACAGCCGCCAGACCGCGTTCTTCGCGCTGGACCGGATGAGCTTCGGCGATGACTGGCAGTGGCTGGCGGGTGGCCGCTTCGTGCGCCTGGACGAGCGTGCCTACGACAAGCGTGGCACCCCACAGCGGCACAGCCGCCTGTCGCGCTTCCTGCCGCAGACCGCCGTGGTGTGGAAGGCCACCGACCAGCTCAATGCCTATGCCAGCTACGTGCGCGGCATTTCGTTGGGCCAGGAAGCGCCGTTCTGGACCAGCAACGCCGACACCTTCCTGCCGTCGGTGCAGTCGCGGCAGCTGGAAGTGGGCGTGAAGTACGTGCCGGTCGAAGCACTGACCCTGGGTGCAGCGGTGTTCCGCATCTCGCAGCCGTACCAGTACGCCAGGCCGGACAACAGCGACGTGGGCTACACCTTCGTCGAGGAAGGCACCCAGACCCACACCGGCCTGGAGCTGACCGCCAACGGCCAGCTGACCGACGCATTGCAGATCGTGGCCAGTGCCAGCGTGCTGCAGGCGCGTGCGCGCGACACCGGCACGCCGGCTTATGAAGGCCATCAGCTGGTGAATGTGCCGAAGGTGCGGGCCAACGTGCATGTGGCCTATGCGCTGCCGTTCGTGCAGGGCCTGGATGTCACTGGCGGCTGGCGTTATGCCGGTGCCAACGTCGCACGTGCCGAAGGCGGCGTGCGCGCACCGGACTACTCGGTGTTCGACGCTGGTCTGCGCTTCCAGCATCGCCTGCACGAGCGTGCGGTGACCTGGAACCTGTCGGTGGACAACGTGTTCAACCGCTTCTACTGGCGCGATACCGGCAGCAGCGGCGGTGACTACTACCTGTTCCCCGGCGCACCGCGACAGGCCCGCCTGTCGGTGACGTTCGCGCTGTGAGCGGCGTGATGCTCGAGTGGACCGCCGCACTGTGCAGCATCCTTGGCGTCTGGCTGATGGCCCGGCGCCGGCTGGTGGCGTGGCCGGTGGGCCTGCTGTCGGTGACGCTGTACGGGCTGGTATTCGCCGAGGCCAAGCTGTACTCGGATACCCTGCTGCAGGTCGCCTTCGGTGGCTTCCTGGTCTACGGCTGGCTCAACTGGCGGCAGCATGCCGCCGATGAGGGCAGCATCCGCATCGTGCCGCTGGCGCGCGGCAAGCTGCTGCGCGACCTGGCCATCGGCCTGTGTGGTGGCGTGGCGCTGGGTGCAGCCATGCACAGCTTCACTGATGCCGCCCTGCCGTGGTTGGACGCGCTGCTGACCGGCCTGAGCCTGGTCGGGCAGTGGTGGCAGGCGCGCCGCCACGTGGCCTGCTGGTGGGTGTGGATCGCGGTGGACGTGGTCTACGTGGGCGCGTACCTGTTCAAGTCGCTGCACGTGACCGCCGCGCTGTACGTGTTCTTCCTCGGCCTGGCCGTGTTCGGCCTGCGCGCATGGAGCACCGCCGCGCGCGAGCCACAGGTGGCAACGCAGTAGAGCCACGCCATGCGTGGCGGGCTACCGGTAGTCGCCAACCCGGGTTGGCGCGCGCCTGCCGACCAAGGTCGGCATCTACCCACCACATCCACGCATGGCGTGGATCTACTTCGGCTCCAGCACCAGCCCCAGCCGCAGCGGCTGGCGCATGTCGGCCGGCGGGGCTGCCTGCAACGGCGCGCCCTGCAGCGTCGCGCGCAGGTCGGCGTCGACCTGGGCATCGCCCAGGCTGTCGAATTCCAGCTTCGAGATGCGGCCATCCGCCGCGATCCACACGCTCACCGGCAGCGGCGTCGGTGCGTCCGGATGTGCCTGCAGCCATTCCAGCACGCGCTGCGCCTGCGGGTCCTGCTCCTGCTGCAGGCGCTGCTGCAGCTGGCCACCGACCGCAGCGGCGTAGGCCATCCAATGCGCAGGGGCTTCCTGCGCGGACACCGCCGCGCTCCCCAGTACCAGCGCACCGAACACCGCGGCCAGCGGCCGCCACCAGCGGCGTGCACCGGTTGTGTTCCTTGCCATCGCCATCGTCCGCCCCTGCGCTCTCATCCAACGGCTGATGGTCGGGGCGGTAGATGACAGGCAGATGGCGGCACAGTAGAGCCACGCCATGCGTGGCTGCTACGGGCAACGTGCGTACCATCCACGCGTGGCGTAGATCTACTGGAACAGAGCGGCCAGTAGCATGCGCAAGGACGAGAGCCGCGATCAGTCGCCCAGATCGGCCAGCACTTTGCGCGAGGGCGCGAAGAAGGTCACGCCGGTGGTGGCGGTGGAGAAATCGAGGATGCGGTCGTGCAGCGGCGCGGGATTGCCGATGAACATGCGCTCGAGCATCTTCTCGATCACCCACAGGCGGCGCGTGTAGCCGATGAAGTAGGTGCCGTACTCGCCACGGCCCGGGTTGGCGAACGGCATGTTGTCGCGCAGGATCTCGTGCTCGCCGTCGGCATCCTCGATGGTGCACAGCGTCTTGTGCGACTTCTGCGCATCGGCCGGCGCATCATCCAGCTCGATGTTGTCGTGCTTGGTGCGGCCGATGATCGCTTCCTGCGCCTCGGTCTTCTGCGCGCGCCAGGCGTTGAGGTTGTGCAGGTACTTCTGCACCACCACGTAGCTGCCGCCGGCATGCTCCGGGTCTTCCTCACCCACGATCGTGGCTTCCGGCAGCGACAGCCCTTCCGGGTTGGCGGTGCCATCGACGAAATCGAGCAGATCGCGGCCATCGAAATAACGGAAGCCAGCCACGTCATCGACCGCTTCCACCGCATCGCCGAAGGCCATCAGCAGGTTGCGCTCGAACGCCACGATCAGGTCCATGGTGCGTGCACGGATGTGGTACAGCAGGTCACCCGGCGTGGACACGGCGGTGTGGGTCGCGCCCTTGATCTCGCGGAACGGCTGCAGCTCACGCGGCGGCGTGGTGCCCACCAGCGGCTTCCACACGCGGTGACCAATGGCCACGTTGCAGGTGAAGGTGCGCTCGATCTCGCGGATGGCGGTGTTCTTGATCAGATCGTCGGTACTGGCCAGCACCTCGCGCGCCTTGGCGATCGACGCCACGTCGTCCTTCACCTTCAGCACCAGGAACGCCGCCGAATGGGTGAGTGGCGCGGTGATCTGCTGCGGCTCGTTGTCGAGCGTGTGGTTGAGGGCGGTGATCTGGGCGGGCTGGGTGTTCACGGTATTCCTGCGGGCTTGAGGCGGGCGCGTCGCGTGTGGCGATGTGCGGGCGATCATAGCGGAACCGCCTGACCGTGGACGGAGCGGTTCTCGTTCCGTCCACCAGCGAAGGTACGAAGACCTCAATCCACATCACTCCAGACCGCCAGCTCGTAGCCATCCAGGTCGCGGAAGTGGAAGCGGCGGCCGCCGGGAAATGCGAACACCGCCCGCACCACCTCGCCACCGGCAGCGACTACGCGCTGCTGCGCGTCGGACAGGTCCGCGCAATACACGATCACCAGCGGCCCTCCGTGGACACGCACCGGCACGTCGGCCACGAAGCCGCCCTTCAGGCGGCCATCGTCGAATTCGGTGTAGGCCGGGCCATAGTCGGTGAAGTGCCAACCGAACACCTCGCCGTAGAAGCGTTTGCTGCGGGCAATGTCGGCGACGTTGAATTCGATGTTGTCGATGCGGCGTTCGGCATCGCGGGATGCGGCGTGGCTCATGGCGTGGCTCCGTGTTGGGAGCCCCAGCTTCAATCAACGTGGCATCGCGGTCTTGAACGAAACGGCCATCATTGGCCCCATTCCAGGCGCAGCTCGCGTGCTGTCATGCTGGCAAGCTCACGTGCCTCGCGGCTGAGATGGGCCTGGTCGGCATAGCCGGCCTCGGCGGCCAGCATCGCCAGGGAGTGCTGCGGCAGCGCGCGGCTGTGGCGCAGAAAACGTTGCAGCCGCAGGATCCGTTCCAGCGTCTTGGCGCCGTAGCCGAACTGCGACTGGCTGAAGCGCCGCAGGCTGCGCGGACTCAGGCTCAGGCGTGCCGCCAGCGTATCCAGCGTGGCGTCACCAATGGCGAGCGCCTGGAACAGGGCATGTGCACGCTGCGCCGGGGTATCGAGCGCGGACGCACCCATATGCTGTTGCAGGCAGTGCGCCATCCGCTGCAGGCGCTGTGCAGGCGCGGTGTCACCAATGGAGGCCGCCGCCTTCCTCGCCCACGCGCCCTTCAGATCGGCCAGTGGCACGGCCTGGCCGATGATCCCGGCCAGGGGCAGGCCCAGCGCGGCCAATGCCTGGCCGGGACGGAAGCGTGCCCCCAGCACCTGCGCACCGGGTGCCAGCGCCGGGTGCGCGGCCACGCGGTCCGGGCCGACCACGAACAACGCACCGTCGCGCCAGAGGATATCCACGCAACCATCGGGCAGTACGGTGATGTGCCCATCGGCATCGTCAGGAAGCTGGCTCTGCCACAGCTGACCAAAGTGGCCGCGCAGCGGCGCAGGCGCCGGATGCTCCTGGTAGGCCGTGCCAGTACCTGCGAGGGGGGAAGAGTCGCCCATGCCGCATTGTCGCGCTACAGGGCCCATAAAAGTGAAGCCCGGCGCGAGGCCGGGCTTCGGTTGGCGTGTGGGAGAGAGAGAGAGAGAGTCACACGCCAGCACAACACGCACTAACGACAGGCGTTTGTTACCAGGCGAAGCGCGGGCCCACGAACCACTCGCGGTCGCCGGCCTTGGCCAGCTTCACTTCGCCGCTCAGGCCCCAGTTCTGGTTGAACTTGGCGGTGGCGCCGACACGGCCGTAGAACTCGCCGTCCGGGTTGTAACCGTGCTTCTTGCTGAAATCTTCGTAGCCGGCCATCACGTAGCCTTCCACGTACGGGTTGAACGCGGTGCGCACGCCCACTTCGGTGGAGTAACCGTTGAAGTCCAGGCCGCGCTTCTCGTCGTACTTCTGGTACGCAACACGGGCCACCAGGTCGGTGTTCGGTGCGATGCCGTAGTTGTAGCCGACACCCAGGCGCCACTGGTCGACGTCATTCTTGAACTTGTCGGTTTCCTGGGCGCTGTAGTCGCCAAAGACGTGGAAGTTCGGGTGCACCGCAACGGAACCCTTCACCTTCCAGCCATCGGCGTCGCCGCCCTTGGCATCGGTGTTCACGTAGCCGCCTTCAACGTAGTTGTACGACAGGCCATCGGTTGCCGATGCAGCGAACGGCAGGGCAGCCAGAAGACCCAGGGCAAGCAGCGAATTCTTGTTCATCGGGACACACCTTTAATTATTTTGGTTTCGTCGGCCGCCTCCCGGGAGGGGGAGAGAGAGGAGGCGATCGACAGGTGTGAATTATCCGTTAGGGGGTCTAATCAACCCTGAATATTGAACTGACTGGTATATAAATATGGGCGACGTTCAGGGAACTCCGCATGCCGCACACATAGACGGGCAACCATAGGTTTGCGTTTTGGCTGAACCTATGGTTGCGCAAGGGCTGAGAACCTATGGTTGCAGTGACTTAGGGGCAGAGCTGACGTCCGCGGCTGATTGGCCCTCGCCAACAGCCCAGGAGGCAAGCGCCGCCGTGACATCGGTCCAACCTTGTCGGTCCTTAACAAGTAAGGAGCCCCTTTAGGTGCCCTACGAGGGTTCGCGGGGAGTCGGACGAAGCATGCGGTTGGCCTTAGCGACTCAGGACTAGTAGTGGTCGACATCGCTAGAGTCTCGTCCGCTACGGGCCGTACGCTGACGCGCCTCGCTCCTCTTGAAGTTCACGGCTGCTTCATGCCAGAAGCTGACATCGCTAGGCTACCTCCGACGCTTCTCAGAGGCCTTAATATCAAGCCCGCCTTAACGCTGCATGCGGCTAAGACCGGCGGCACTCCATCTACTAAATGGGCCCTGCGTCGGGCCGGCATTGTGGAGCGCGTTGCCGAAGGGCTATGGAAGGTGCCGGACGACCTGGCCGAGCGTGGCCGCCAGTACGACGCGCAGCGCCTGGGCGGCGTGGCCGTGGAGCTGAAATCGCACTTGCCCATCGAGCGGCAGGCCCGCGTGATCGGGGCCACGTGGCTCGACCAGCAGTTGATCGGCGGCGGCTCGGGCCTGGGCGACCTAGGCTTTGGTGGCGAGGCCAGGCCATGCAACAGCGCGCCGACTTCCTGGCCGAACAGGCGCTGGCCGAGCGGCGCGGGCAGCGCGTGATCCTGGCGCGCAACCTGCTGGGCACGCTGCGCAACCGGGAACTGGCACAGGCCGCGAAGGACATTGCCGCTGAAACCGGCCTGGAGCATCGCCCGGTGGCCGACGGGCAGCGTGTGGCTGGCATCTACCGGCGCAGCGTCATGCTCGCCAGCGGGCGCTACGCGATGCTGGACGACGGCATGGGATTCAGGTTGGTGCCGTGGCGGCCGATGATCGAGCAGCGGCTGGGGCAGCATATCGCCGCCGTGGTGCGCGGTGGCGGCGTATCTTGGGAGCTTGGACGGCAGCGCGGGCCAAGTATTTCTTGAGACCCTTCATCTACTTGTCGAACGGCCGAGCGCCTTCATCAGCCCCGGCTTCTGGCTCGCAAAGGTGCCATAGAAGACCTCATTACCGATGAGCGTGATCGGAGCCACGCGCACGCCGGTTCGTGACTTGGCTTCCGCAGAAATCTTCGGGTCGGTCAGGTCGCGTTCTTCAAACACGATGCTCTGCTGGGACAGCCACTCCTTCAGCACCCGGCAGTCCGGGCAGGCTGGAGTGCTATAGATGATGATGCGCGGGGTGCTGGCTTGGTTCATGGTCGTGCCTTCACTTTCCCCGAGCGGCAAGCCAGCTCTTCATCATGGCGATCTCTCCTTCCTGCGCAGAGATAACCTCCTGAGCCAACTCGCGGACCTCCGGGTCCT
This sequence comes from Stenotrophomonas sp. A3_2, assembly GCF_036624925.1. Lineage (NCBI taxonomy): Bacteria > Pseudomonadati > Pseudomonadota > Gammaproteobacteria > Lysobacterales > Lysobacteraceae > Stenotrophomonas > Stenotrophomonas sp. A3_2. The sequence continues at coordinate 48,487 of NZ_JAZKVY010000257.1, read as the reverse complement.
TGCCGTACTGCAACGCCACCTTGGCCATGTCGATCGCGCCCTGGTGATGCGGGATCATGCCGCGCATAAAGTCCACATCGGCATCGCCGCTGAAGTCAATCATCATGTCGGCGTGCATGCGGTCATTGCCGGCACGGTAGGCGGTCGTCGAGGCGTCGCCCGAGCTGCCGGTCCCCGCCTGTTGGCCGCGTTCTCCAAGCCACTTATTCATCATGGCGATCTCGCCTTCCTGCGCAGAGATAACCTCCTCGGCCAACTTGCGGACCTCCGGGTCCTTGCCGTACTGCAACGCCACCTTGGCCATGTCGATCGCGCCCTGGTGGTGCGGGATCATGCCGCGCATGAAATCGACGTCGGCGTTTCCAGTGAACTGCGCTCCCATCCCCGCGTGCATCTGGTCGTTCACGGCGCGATACGCGGTCGTGGAAGGACTGTCATTGGCCGAGGCGCTGGAGGGCATCGCGTGCCCATGGTGACCTCCGCTCGCATTGGCCTGCATCACTTCACCCGACGGGACCACCTTCTTCTGAACGGCCCTCAGGCCGATGGCGACCACGACGGCGCCCGCAATGAACAACAGGCTGAACTTGTTGACTCTCATGAAAAACTCCTTGAATGAGGTTGATGGAGTCACTGTAGGGCCTCCCATTGTTGGAAGGTCAAGGCCCTCATTTCGCCGTTGATGCCGATGAAAACCCTCGGCGCAAGATCCAGTCCTTCACTTCCGCCGCCTACGACAACGCGCTGTCGAAGCTGCAGCGGTGGAGGCAGGTGATGTAGCGCCTGAGGTGACCGCTAGATGGAACACCTTCCGCATCGGCCCGATCAGCCCGGACCTAGCCGCACCGGCTTTCGCGCGGTCTGCCACAGCAGCGGCACCAAGATCAGCGCCAGGGCCGGGAAGATCATCCAGTTGACCGCCTGCCAGCCCGAGTTGTGCAGGATCGATCCCGCGAGGAACGACACGGCTGCCGTGGCGGCGAAGACGAAGAAATCGTTCATGCCCTGCGCCTTGCTGCGCTCGGCCGGGGTGTGGCAATCGGTGACCATCGCCGTCGCGCCAATGAAGCTGAAGTTCCAGCCGATGCCCAGCAGCGCCAGCGAGCCCCAGAAGTGGGACAGGCCGAGCCCGCCCAGGGCCACCACCCCGGAGGCGGCGAGCAGCACCATGCCCACGGCGGTCACGCGCTCCTTGCCGTAGCGCACCATCAGCCGCCCAGTGAAGAAGCTCGGCCCGAACATCGCCAGCAGGTGCCACTGGATTCCCAGGGCGGCGTTGTCCACCGAATGCCCGTGGTTGACCATCGCCACCGGCGCGGCGGTCATCACGAACGCCATCACCCCATAGGACACCACGCCTGCGGCCACGGCCAGCGCGTAGCGCGGCATCGCCAGGAGCTGCAGCACCGTGCGGCCGCTGTCGGCGGCGGCTTCGGCCGGGGTCTGGCGCGGCGTGCGCAGCATCAGCAAGATCGGCAGGGCGATCAGCGGCAGCAGCGCCTGGCTGAGGAAGCTGCCGACGTAGGGCGTGCCCGCTACCGCGTCGCGCGTGAAGATCACCAACTGCGGCCCGATGATGGCACCCGCGAGAGCCCCCACCATCACCCAGGAAATCGCCTTGGCCTTGAGCGCGTCCTCGGCGGTGTCGGCGGCTGCGAAGCGGTAGCTCTGCACATACGCGCCGTAGAAGCCCGCCAGGAAGGTGCCGGCGCAGAAGATCCAAAACGAGGCCAGCATGATGCCCAGCGCGGCGATCAGGCCCGAGGCCACGCCGAAGCCGACCCCGACCACGTATCCGTTGCGGCGGCCATGGCGCCGCATGATGAACGCCGCAGGCAAGGTGCCGATGGCAAGACCCAGGCCGAACAGGCTCACAGGCAAGGTGATCGAGGCCGAGTCCTTGGCAAGCTGCTGGCCGACCAGCCCGCCCAGCGACATCACGATGGGCGCGCTGGCGCCACCGAGCGCCTGCGCGGCGGTGAGAACGCCGATGTTTCGGCGCGTGATGCTCTGGTCGGTCATGGGCGGTCCTTCTTGTTCGTTTGTCTGGCCGGAATTATTACACACATGAATATATGTTCAGTTATTAGACCATGATTCGGCCATACGATGCTCATGAACCGCCGCAGCCTGGTCGCTCCTCGCAAATCTCCCGAGCGGCAGAAGAAACAGCCTGCCGTTCCAATGCGAGCAGGTGCTCTTTCACCCGGGTCAGTTGCGCCATGCGTTCCTCGACACAGGCGAGATGGTCCCGGACAGCCTGCGTCAGCAGCTCGGGTTCCGGGGACTCGCGATGCGTCCAGCCCAGCAAGTTGCGCATGTCATCCAGGCCGATGCCCGACGCGCGGTAGTTGCGAATCAGGTAAAGCCGCTCGACATGGGCCGGGCCATAGCGCCGGTAGTTGTTGCGGGACCGCTCGGGAGCGGGCAGCAGGCCCTCCCGTTCGTAGAACCTGATGTTCTCAGGGGCGTGCCGGTCAAGCGCGCGAGTTCACCAATCCTCATCCAGCTCTCCGCGCGCAGCGATGGGGGACGCCACCGCTGCGCGCCGGCCCTCATCCCGGCGACCGGGCGGGCTGCTGCGCCGTGGCGCCCGATTGCACCGTGTGCTCAGTCCAGCCGCCGCCCAGCGCCTTGTACAGATGGATGAGGTTGTTCAGCCGCGTCAGGCGCGTGCGCACCAGGGTCTGCTGCGTGCCGTAATGCGTGCGCTGCGCGTCGAGTACAGTGAGGTTGTTGTCCACGCCCTCCTGGAAGCGCTGCTCGGCCAGCTCGTAGGCCTTCTGGCTGGCCGCCACCAGGAGCTGCTCCGCGCGGATCTGCTCATCGAGCGTGCGCTTGCCCGCCAGGCCGTCGGCCACCTCGGCGAAGGCCGCCTGGATGGACTTCTCGTAGTTGGCGATCTCGATGCGCTTCTGTACGTGCGCCACGTCCAGGTTGGCGCGCAGCGCGCCGCCGCGGAAGATGGGCAGCGTGATCTGCGGCAGGAAGCTCCAGGCCCGCGAGCCCGAATCGAACAGGCCGTCCAGCGAAGCGCTGGCCGTGCCCGCCGAGCCCGTGAGGCTGATCATCGGGAAGAACGCGGCCCGCGCCGCGCCGATGTTGGCGTTGGCGCCGATCAGCATCTGCTCGGCGGCGCGGATGTCCGGCCGGCGCGCGAGCAGTTCGGACGGCAGGCCGCTCGGCAGGCCGGTCGGCACGATGTCGTCCGGCAGCGCCATGGCCTCGTCAAGCTGCCGGGACAGCTCCGGCGTCAGCGGCTGGCCCAACAGCAGCACCAGCGCGTTGCGGTCCTTGGCCGCCTGCCGCGTGTAGGCGGCATGGTTGGCCTCGGCGGTGCGCAGCGCGATCTCTGCGCGGCGCAGGTCGAGCTGCGTGGAGTTGCCCACTTCCACCAGTTGGGTGGTCAGCCCGTAGGAGCGCTTCTGCGTGGCGAGGGTGTCGCTCGTCAGGCGCAGCAGTTCCTGGTCGGCACGCAGCGTGAGGTAGGCGCTGGCCACCTCGGACACCAGGCTCATCTGCGTGGCGATGCGGGTCTCGTCGAGGGCCAGGTAGGACGCCAGCGCCCGGTCGCTGAGGCTGCGGACGCGGCCCCACAGGTCCAGTTCCCAGGCGGCCGTCACCCCGGCCACGTCGTAGCGCCGGAGCACGTCGCTTTGCCCCGTGGTGCTGAGGTCGGCCGGTGCGCGCTCTGACGCGCCGCGGGCGGAAACGCCCAGGTTCGGCAGCATCTCGGCACGCTGGATACGGTACAGCGCCTGAGCCGCCTCCACGTTGAGCGCGGCCTTGCGCATGTCGCGGTTGTTCTCCAGTGAAATGCCGATCAACTGCTGCAGCAGCGGGTCGCGGAAGAAGTCCCGCCAGCCGATCTCGGCCGTGATCGCGTCGTCGGGCGTCGCGGCCGCCGGTTCCACATAGGCCGCGCCCGAGGGATAAGCCGTGTCGATCGGCGATGCGGGCCGGTCATACTTCGGTGCCATGGAGCAGCCAGTCAACGCCGTCGCGAGGGCGAGCGGCGCCAGCGTCCTGGCGGGTCGTGTGAATGCGAAAGATGTTTTCATGTCGTATGTCCTCCTGGCCGTCATGCGTGCTGGTCGGTCATGCCGACACGGGCATGGCGCGCTTCGCGGCGCAGCGCCAGCTTGCGCACCACGACGTAGAACACCGGCGTCAGCACCAGGCCGAATACCGTCACGCCCAGCATGCCGGCGAACACCGCGATGCCCATGGCGTGGCGCATCTCGGCGCCCGCACTGCTGGCCAGCACCAGCGGCACCACGCCAGCGATGAAGGCGAACGACGTCATCAGGATCGGGCGCAGCCGCAAGCGCGCGGCTTCAAGCACGGCTGCCAGCGGATCGGCCCCTTCGCTTTCCTTCGCGCGGGCGAACTCCACGATCAGGATCGCGTTCTTGGCGGCCAGGCCGACCAGCACCACGAAACCGATCTGCGTGAAGATGTTGTTGTCCCCCCCAGAGAGCCAGACGCCGGCGATCGCCGAGAGCAGCGCCATGGGTGCAATCAGCAGCACAGCGAACGGCAGCGACCAACTGTTGTACTGGGCCGCCAGGAACAGGAAGGCGAGCAGCACCGCCAGCGCGAAGATATAGATAGCAGTATTGCCAACTCGCTTTTCCTGGAAAGTCAGGTCCGTCCATTCGTAGGTCATACCGTCCGGCAGCGATTCGCTCACGATCTTCTCAATCGCGGCGGTGGCCTGGCCGGATGAGTAGCCCGGCGCTGGCCCGCCGCTGATGTCGGCCGAGGGGAAGCCGTTGTAATGCATCACCCGGTCGGGGCCGGAACTGCGCTCGATGGTCGCGATCGCGCTCAGCGGGATCATGTCGCCCGCTGCATTGCGCACCTTGAGCATGCCTATGTCCTCAGCCTGCATGCGGAACTGCGCATCGGCTTGGGCCATTACCCGGTAGGTGCGACCGAAGCGGTTGAAGTCGTTGACGTAGAGCGAGCCAAGGTTGACCTGCAGGGTGTCGAACACCTCGGTCAGCGACACGCCCTGCGACTTGGCCTTCACCCGGTCGATGTCCACCTGCAACTGCGGCGCATTGGTCTGGAAGCTGGCGAGCATGTTCGCCAGCTCGGGCGCCTGCATGGCCTTGCCCATGATCTGGCCCTGTGCTTGTGCAAGCGCCTCGGGACCCAGGCCCGCCCGGTCCTCGATCTGCAGCTTAAAGCCGCCCATAGAACCCAGGCCCGGCACCGGCGGCGGCGGGAAGATGCCGACGAAGCCGTCCGGGATCTGGCTGAACTTGCCCATGAGCTTGCCCTGGATGGCGAAGGCCGACAGCGACGGGTCCTTGCGCTCATCGAAGGGCTTGAGCATGGCGAACATCAGCGCGGTGTTCGGCTGGTTCACCGGTCCATTGACCGACAGGCCCGGGAAGGCCACCACGCTCTCGACGCCCGGCTCAGCCAGTGCGATCTTGGTCATCTCCTTGACGACCGCCTCGGTGCGATCCAGCGAGGCGCCGGTCGGAAGCTGGGCGATGCCCACGAGGTAGTACTTGTCCTGGGCGGGCACGAAGCCCGCAGGCACCTTGTGGAAGCCCAGCCAGGTCAGGCTCAGGAAGCCGACGTAGAGCAGCAGCACGATGGCGCTGCCGCGCACCGCGCGGCGCACGCCCCCGACGTAGGAATTCGAGGCGCGGTCGAAGAAGCTGTTGAAGCGGCGGAAGAAGCCGCCGAACACGCCATCGATGATGCGCGTGACGCGATCGGGCTTGGTCGCGCCGTGGTGCGGCTTGAGCAGGATGGCGGCCAGCGCTGGCGACAGCGTAAGCGAGTTGATCGCCGACAGGATGGTCGAGAACGCGATGGTTAGCGCGAATTGGCGATAGAACTCGCCCTGCAGCCCCGACAGGAACGCCGAGGGGATGAAGACCGCTGCCAGCACCGAGGTGATGGCCAGGATCGGGCCAGTCACTTCATCCATCGCCTTGCGCGCCGCGTCCTTGGGTGATTCGCCCAGCGCTATGTGGCGCTCCACGTTCTCCACCACCACGATGGCGTCATCCACCACGATGCCGATGGACAGCACCAGTCCGAACAGCGACAGTGTGTTCAGCGAGAAACCGAACATGTGCATCACCGCGAACGTGCCGACCAGCGAGACCGGCACGGCGATCAGCGGGATGATCGACGCGCGCCAGGATTGCAGGAACAGCACCACCACGATCACCACCAGGAAGATGGCCTCCAGCAGCGTGACGGCGACGGACTGGAGCGAGGCGCGCACGAAGACCGTGGGGTCGTAGGCGACGCTATACTCAATGCCGTCGGGGAACTTGGCTTGAAGTCGGTCCATTGCCGCGCGCACCGCGCTAGACACATCCAGCGCGTTCGCGCCCGGGCTCTGGATGATCTGTATCCCCACCGCCGGCTCGCCATTGAGCAGGCTGCGCAAAGAGTAGGAATCGGCCCCCATCGAGATGCGGGCGACATCCCGCAGGCGAGTTACCTGGCCGTCGGCGCCCGTCTTCACGACGATCTCGCCGAATTGCTCCTCGCTCGACAGTCGGCCCAGAGTGTTGACCGTGACCTGGAACGCCGCCGAGGCATCCGGCTGCTGACCAACCGAACCAGCGGCAACCTGTATGTTCTGCTCGCGGATGGCGGCAACCACGTCGCTCGCGATCAGCCCACGAGCAGCGACCTTGGCGGGTTCGAGCCAGACCCGCATCGAATACTCCCCGGCGCCCCAGACTAGGACATCGCCGACGCCTGGCGTACGAGCCAGCTCATCCTTCACATGAAGTGTGGCGTAGTTGGAGACGTACAGCGGATCATATCGACCTCCAGGCGAAAGCAAATGCACCACCATGAGAACGTCCGGCGACGTTTTCTCGGTGACAACACCGATGCGCTGAACTTCAGGCGGTAGGCGCGGCAACGCCCGCGAGACCCGGTTTTGCACCTGGATCTGCGCAATGTCGGCGTTGATATGCTGCTCGAAGGAGACGGTGAGCACCATTTTCCCGTCGGTGGACATCTGAGACTGCATGTACATCATGCCTTCTACGCCGTTGATCGCCTGCTCCAGCGGTGATGCCACGGTATCGGCGATCACTTGCGGGTTGGCACCGGGATAGCTAGCGGTGACCTGCACCGTGGGAGGCGTGACCTGCGGGTATTCGCTCAGCGGCAGCTGGAAGTAGCTGATCGCGCCCGCGATCAGCATCAGCAGCGACAGGACGATGGCGAAGACCGGCCGGTTGATGAAGAAGCGGGGGAAATTCATTTGCGGGCCTCCGCCGAGCCGGCCGCGCCGTCAGCCTTGGCGGGGTCCGCGCCGCCGGCCTTGGCAGGCGCCGCAGCGGGAGCCGGAGCGTTTGCCGCAGCCTTGGTCGCGCCGGCCGCGCCTGCGGCCGGTGCCGCGGGCGCCTGCATGGGCACCATGCGCGGCGTGACCGCCATGCCGGGGCGCACGAGGCCCTTGATGATGATCTTCTCACCGGCCTGCAGGCCGCCGTTGATGACGCGCAGCCCGTCCACCACCGGCCCCAGTTCGATGGGCCGGTACTGGGCCTGGTTGTTCTCGCCCACAACCAGCACGTAGTTGCGCCCTTGGTCGGTGCCCACGGCCTGATCGTCGATCAGGACGGCCTCGCGCGCCGCGCCGGTGGACAGCTTGGCCCGGACGAACATGCCGGGTGCCATGCGCCCATCCGGATTGGGCACAACGGCGCGCACGCGGATCGTGCCGGTGCTTCGGTCAATGGTGTTGCCCACGAAGTCGAGCGCGCCCCTGTGCGGGAAACCCTTGTCCGTGGTCAGCCCGACCTGCACGGGCAGCGAGGCCTTGCCGCCGGCGTCCGCAGCGGGCCGCGAGCGGCTCACGACGTTGAGGTACGTGGCTTCGTCGATGTCGAAGTACACGTGCAGCGGGTCGATGGACACGACCGTGGTCAGCAGCGTGGCCGCGCCGGCGACACCGCCGCTGACCAGGTTGCCCTCGGTCACGAGCACGCGGTCAACGCGCCCGGCGATGGGCGCCGTGACGCGGGCGTAGGACAGATCCAGCCGCGCCGCAGCGACGGCGGCCTTGGCCGCTTGCACCTGGGCCTGGCGCGCACTGCGCGCGGAGACGGCATCGTCGTAGGTCTTGCGCGCGACAGCGCCGGTCGCCACCAGGCGCTCGGCGCGGTCGAAGTCGGCCTGGGCCTGACTGGCCAGCACCTCGGCCTGTTGCAGTTGCGCCGCAGCCGTGTCGAGCGAGACCTGGAACGGCCGGGGGTCGATCTGGAACAGCAGTTGTCCCTTGCGCACCAGTCTGCCCTCGGGGACGCTCACAGCATCGACGGCGCCGCCGACCCGCGAGCGCAGCTCGACGGTCTTGGGCGCGGCCAGGAAGCCGGTGTACTCGGCCGATGGCGCGACCGTGCGGGTGATGACCTCGGCCACGGGCACCTGCGGCGCCATCGGCGCGTCCGCCGGGGGTGCCGCGGCCTTGCTCTCGTCCTTGGCGTCGCGGGCGGCAATCGCTATGCCCCCGACGGCTGCGATGAGGCCTGCCACCACAACGATTCTGATTTTTTTACGCATGGAAGTGCCCCTTTCTTGGATGCAGGACTCCGGCCCTTCCGAAGCGCTCTGCAGAAATTTGTGTGGAGGCTGGGCGTTACAACGAAGGCAAGGTCAAGCCCTTTGGGTTGCCCTAGCGGGCAGGCTGCATGGACAAGGTGGTGGGGAACCCCGCGTCGTCGCCGTGGCCACTCCGACATCCAGCTCACGAATGCCGTTATGCGGTTGAACCGGTCGGTCTTGTGGGTGATTGCGAGCGCGGGAGGCTCAGGCGTCCAAGCTGCCGCCGCCCATTGCTGTGCCTGCGCGGCATCCCGGCGCCCAGGCAGGGCCCGCGATTTAGGCTGTTGCGCCCAGGCCGCATCGAGGACGTCCTTGAGGCTAACCGGCGGCGTGGGTACCGGCGCCTCGCAACCTGCCATTCGCCTGGGTGCTTGGGCCTGGTCAGTCGTCGGCTTTGTCCTCGGAAATGTGGACCGCCATGTCCTGCAGCACCTGGCTGACGTGCTGGTCCGCGATGCTGTAGAAGATGTGCTTGGCTTGGCGTTCGCCGCGCACGAGGCGCGCTCCGCGCAGCAGCCGCAGGTGATGGCTGACCAGAGACTGCGACAGGTCGAGCGCTTCGGCGATGTCCCCCACGGCGACCGAGCCATGCATGCACTGCAGCAGGATCTTCAATCGCGATTGGTCGCCCAGCAGGCGGAAGGTCTCGGCCAGAACAGCGACGTCACTTTGCGACATTGCGAGGGCATCGGTCGCCGCGTCGTGGCTGGTGGTCGAGCATTGCGAGGTGTCGGCGCTGGTGGTTTCGCGGGACGTCATGGATGCAAATCCTCAAGTGGAGTGCGAGCCGGCTCGCGCGGCCTCAATGCCTGTGACCAGGAGCGGAATGGTCGTGGTCATGGCCGTGGCTGTGCCCGCCGCCATGCTTGTGATTGCCATGATCATGGCCGCTGTGGTCATGACCGCTGTGATCGTGGCCGCTGTGGTCCTGACGCTCCGACGTGGGCTGCAAGCTGCAGACGTTCTCGTCGGTGCCCGAGTTCCAGTCGATCCCGACCGTGGCGTGTTCGATGCTGAATTGCTCTCGAAGCACCGCTTCGACGCGTTTGACCACGGCGCGTGCTTCCTCGTCCACGTTGGGGCGAACGTGCAGCGTGGCCATCGTGCGCCCGGAGGTGAGCTGCCACACGTGAACGTGGCTGACGGCCGCCAGGCCCGGCACGGCGCCCATCAGGCCTTGCTCCACCTTTTCCGGCGAAGCATCCTCCGGCGCGCCTTCCAGCAGGATGTGGATCGACTTGGCGAGCAGCTTCCATGCGCTGCGCAGGATCAGCGCCGCCACCAGGACCGACAGGATGGGATCTATCGGCGTCCAGCCCGTGAGGTAGATGACGATCGCAGCGACGATGGCGCCGACCGAGCCGAGCAGGTCGCCCATCACGTGCAGGATGGCCCCCTTCACGTTGACGTGATCGGTCTCTCCGCGGGTCATGATCCACAGCACGAGCACGTTCACCAGCAGGCCGAGCACGGCGACGATCATCATCGGGCCGGCCAGGATCACGGGCGGCGCCTGCAGCCGCTCCCACGCCTCGTAGGCGATCCAGGCGACGATCGCGAACAGGGTCACGGCGTTCAGGAAACCGGCGATGACCTCGAAGCGCAGGTAGCCGAAGGTGCGCTTGCTGTCGGCCGCGCGGCGGCCGAACCGGAATGCTGCGTAGGCCAGTGCGAGCGCCGCGGCGTCGGTCAGCATGTGGCCCGCGTCGGCCAGCAAGGCCAGCGAGCCCGACAGCACGCCTCCGACGGCCTCCACAACCATGAAGCCGAAGATCAGGAAAAAGGACAGCAGGACCTTGCGCTCGTTGGCGCTGGTCACGGTCGGGGTGTGGTCATGATCATGGTCGTGATCGTGACCATGGTCATGGTCATGGTCATGTGCGTGGGATTGGGACATGGGGCCTCGGGAAACTGGGTCTTTGACTGTGGCTCAAAATATAACACATGAATATGTGTTCATGTGAATTGATTTGCACATTTGTGTCCGCGTCTCACCACGGCCGGGATGCCGCTCCGGGCAATTGCCTTAGCCTGGCTCGGCGACCATTCCCCACGCTTGGCAAGCAGCCGTTGATCTAACATCCAGTGGCAATATCCCCCCTGGGGGGATATGATTTCAGCATGGAAGACATGCATAAGCACACCACCCATCCCGACCTGGTGAAGCGGCTCAAGCGCGCCGAGGGGCATCTGCGGCACGTCATCGGGATGATCGAAGGGGGAGAAACCTGCCTCGACATCGCCCGCCAGCTCGCGGCGGTGGAAAGCGCGGTGACGGCGGCCAAGCGCGTCCTGATCCACGACCACATCGACCACTGCCTGTCCCATGACGAGGACTCCGTTCTGACCGAAATGAAGGCGCTGACCAAACTGCTCTGAGGCCGTCCGATGCTCTCCGTGCTGAAGAACCGCACCTACCGCCACCTGTTCACCGCCCAGGTGATCGCGCTCGTCGGCTCCGGCCTGATGACGGTGGCGCTCGGCCTGCTGGCCTACGAGCTGGCCGGCGCGGATGCAGGCGCGGTGCTCGGGACGGCGCTGGCCATCAAGATGCTGGCGTACGCGGGGGTCGCGCCGGTCGCGCAGGCCTTCGCCGACCGGCTCCCGCGGCGCTCGCTGCTCGTGGCGCTGGACCTCGTGCGAGCGGCCGTCGCGCTGTCCCTGCCCTTCGTCACCGAGGTCTGGCAGATCTACCTGCTGATCTTCGTTCTGCAGGCGGCGTCCGCCGGCTTCACGCCGACCTTCCAGGCCACCATCCCGGACATCCTTCCCGACGAAGAGGACTACACGAAGGCGCTGTCGCTGTCCCGGCTGGCCTACGACCTGGAAAGCCTGATTTCCCCGATGCTGGCCGCCGCGCTGCTGACCGTCATCAACTTTCACAACCTGTTCGCAGGAACGGTGCTCGGTTTCCTCGTTTCAGCCGCTCTCGTGGTCAGCGTGCGGTTGCCCACGTCCGTCCCCGGCCGGCGCCGCGGCATCTGGGAGCGAACGACGCGCGGCACGCGCATCTACCTCGCCACGCCACGCCTGCGGGGCCTGCTGGCGATCAGCCTGGCCGTCTCGGCGGCAGGCGCGATGGTGTTCGTGAACACGGTGGTGCTCGTGAAGGCGCGTTTCGGCCTGGGCGAAGTCGAGGTGGCGTGGGCACTGGCGGCGTTCGGAGGCGGCTCGATGGTGGCCGCCTTCGTCTTGCCGTCCCTACTGGAGAAAGTAGCCGACCGACCCGCGATGCTCACCGGCGCCGCTGTCCTCGTCGTGGGCACGGCGATCGGCGCACTGCTGCCGAGCTATGTGCTGTTGCTGCCGCTGTGGCTGGTGATCGGCTTTGGCTACAGCGTGGCGCAGACGCCATCCGGCCGTCTTCTGCGCCGCTCGGCCCACGCCGAGGACCGTCCAGCGATCTTCGCGGCCCACTTCGCGCTGTCGCACGCCTGCTGGCTCATCTGCTACCCGCTGGCCGGACGCTTCGGCGCGGCCACGGGGCTGCAATCGACGTTCGTCGTCATGTCCTTGATCGGCCTGGCTGGCGTGGCGCTGGCGCTTCGGCTGTGGCCGGCCAGCGACCCGTCGGACTTGGCCCATGACCATCCGAACCTGTCGGCGGATCACCCCCACTTGCGTCAGCACGCGAACCAAGGCGGGCACCATCACGTGCTGGTCGTGGATGACTTGCACCGGATCTGACCGAAAGGATAGGCCTCACGGGACGCGGTAAGGGCTGTTTCGCACCAAGGCTAGTCGTCGCTGTTGTCCTCAACGATGTGGATGGCCATGTCCAGCAGCACCTGGCTCACGTGCTTGTCCGCTACCTCATAGAAGATCTGCTTGGACTGGCGCACGCCCCTGACCAGACGGGCTCCACGCAACAGTCGAAGGTGATGGCTGACCAACGACTGCGAGAGTTCGACGGCTTCCGCGATGTCGCTTACCGACGTGGACCCCTTCATGCAGCACAGCATGACCTTGAGCCGCGACGGATCGCCCAGGAGCCGGAAAGTCTCGGCCAGGATGGTCACGTCATTCTGTGACAGGGAGGCCAGATCGGTGCTTGGGCCCTTCGGTGGGGCACTGACTGGTTTGCGTGGAGTCATCTCTCAAAAATTCCTACCCTCGAACGGCTGTTCGTGCCCTTCAGGATCAACGAGGCTGCGACCGCTTGAGCGCGCGCACAGCCCGGGACCAGGGCGAGCCTGGCGACCAAGGCCCCTCGTTTCCCCCGTGCGCCGGGCCATTTCTGAAACCTGACAGTACCCGAAAAAAGCGCTTGACCTTCCCACGATGGTAAACCCCAAGCTCCCCCCGTGTCGAATATCAACTATGGGAAACAACCATGAGCATGCCAATAACGAGTGATGCTCGTGCCACCGCAGCAGCGATCAGCCTACCCATCGAGGGCATGACCTGCGCGAGCTGCGTCGGCCGAGTCGAGGCCGCCCTGGCCAAGGTGCCGGGCGTGGACAGCGTTTCCGTCAATCTCGCCAACGAGCGGGCGGACATCCGCCTGGCCGGTCCTGTCGATCGCATCGCGTTGATCCAGGCGGTCGAGAAGGTCGGCTACGACGTGCCGGCTGGCACCGTCGAACTGGCGGTCGAGGGCATGACCTGCGCCTCCTGCGTGGGCCGCGTCGAGAAGGCACTCAAGGCCGTGCCCGGCGTCACCGAGGCCACGGTCAACCTCGCGACCGAGCGTGCCACCGTGCGCGGCGTGGCCGCCGTGGCGGACCTGATCGCGGCCATCGAGAAGGTCGGCTACGAGGCCAACCCGGTGGATACCGGCGCGCAGGCCGACGAGGAAGCCGCCGAGAAGAAGGACGCCGAGCGCGCCGAACTCAAGCGCGACCTGACCCTGGCCGCCGTGCTGGCGCTGCCTGTGTTCGTGCTCGAAATGGGCTCGCACATGATTCCCGGCATGCATGAGTGGGTGGCTTCCACCATCGGCATCCAGCAGAGTTGGTATCTGCAGTTCGTGCTGACCCTGCTGGTGCTCGCCATTCCGGGCTGGCGCTTCTACGAGAAGGGCTTCCCGGCGCTGTTCCGCCTGGGTCCCGACATGAACTCGCTGGTCGCGGTCGGCACGGCCGCGGCCTTCGGCTATTCGATGGTCGCCACATTCGCGCCCAGTCTGCTGCCGGCCGGCACGGTGAACGTGTACTACGAGGCGGCCGCCGTCATCGTGGCGCTGATCCTGCTGGGCCGCTTTCTTGAGGCACGGGCCAAGGGCCGCACCTCCGAGGCCATCAAGCGCCTGGTCGGCCTGCAGGCCAAGGAGGCGCACGTGCTGCGCGACGGCCGCATCGTGGACATCCCGATCAACGACGTGGCGCAGGGCGACATCGTGGAAGTGCGCCCCGGCGAGCGCGTGCCGGTCGATGGTGAAGTGACCGAGGGCCGCAGCTTCGTGGACGAGTCGATGATCACCGGCGAGCCGATTCCCGTGGAAAAGGCGGAAGGCAGCACCGTGGTCGGCGGCACCGTCAACCAGAAGGGTGCGCTGACGCTGCGTGCCACCGCCGTGGGCGGTCAGACCATGCTGGCGCAGATCATCCGCATGGTCGAGCAGGCGCAAGGTTCCAAGCTGCCGATCCAGGCCGTGGTGGACAAGGTGACACTGTGGTTCGTGCCCGCCGTCATGCTGGCCGCCGTGCTGACCTTCTTGGTCTGGCTGGTGTTCGGCCCGTCGCCCGCGCTGTCCTTCGCGCTGGTCAATGCCGTGGCGGTGCTGATCATTGCCTGCCCGTGCGCCATGGGTCTGGCGACGCCGACCTCCATCATGGTCGGCACGGGCCGCGGCGCCGAGATGGGCGTACTGTTCCGCAAGGGTGAAGCCCTGCAACTGCTCAAGGACGCCAAGGTGGTGGCCGTGGACAAGACCGGCACGCTGACCGAGGGCCGCCCGGTCCTGACCGACCTGGAGATTGCCGACGGCTTTGACCGCAACCAGGTGCTGGCGAAGGTCGCCTCTGTCGAATCGCGCTCGGAGCATCCGATCGCACGCGCCATCGTCGAGTCGGCCGTGGAAGGTGGCATCGCGCTGCCGACGATGACCGACTTCGATTCGGTCACGGGCATGGGTGTGCGTGCCACCGTGGACGGCGCGCGTGTCGAGGTCGGTGCCGATCGCTTCATGCGTGAGCTGGGGTTGGACGTGAGCGGCTTCGCTCGCACGGCCGAGCGCCTGGGCAATGAGGGCAAGTCGCCGCTGTACGCCGCGATCGACGGCCGACTGGCCGCCATCATCGCGGTGGCCGATCCGATCAAGTCCAGCACGCCCGCGGCCATTGCCGCGCTGCACCAGCTCGGCCTGAAGGTGGCGATGATCACCGGCGACAACGCGCGTACCGCGCAGGCCATCGCCAAGCAACTGGGCATCGACGAGGTGGTGGCCGAAGTGCTGCCCGAGGGCAAGGTCGAAGCCGTGCGCCGCTTAAAGGCCACCCACGGCCAGATCGGCTACGTGGGTGACGGCATTAACGATGCGCCGGCGCTGGCCGAGGCCGACGTGGGCCTGGCGATCGGCACCGGCACCGACGTGGCGGTGGAGTCGGCCGACGTGGTGCTGATGTCCGGCAACCTGCAGGGTGTGCCCAACGCCATCGCGCTGTCCAAGGCCACCATCGGCAACATCCGCCAGAACCTGTTCTGGGCGTTTGGCTACAACACGGCCCTGATCCCGGTAGCTGCTGGCGTCCTATACCCCGCATACGGTGTGCTGCTGTCCCCAATTTTCGCGGCCGGAGCGATGGCGCTGTCCAGCGTGTTCGTGCTCGGCAACGCGCTGCGCCTGCGCCGCTTCCAGCCGCCGCTGGCGGCGGATACCGCTCATTGAGAAAGGAGGAACACCATGAACATCGGTGAAGCATCCAAGGCCTCGAAGGTCTCGGCCAAGATGATCCGCTACTACGAGCAGATCGGCTTGATTCCCCCGGCCGACCGGAACGATTCGGGCTACCGCGCCTATAGCCAGGACGACGTACACCGGCTGCACTTCATCCGGCGTGCGCGCGACCTCGGCTTCTCGGTGGCCGAGATCACGGACCTGCTGGGACTGTGGAACGACAAGTCGCGCCAGAGTGCCGACGTCAAGCGCCTGGCGCAGCAGCACATCTCCGAGCTGGACCGGCGCATCGCGAGCATGTTGGAGATGGCCGAGACGCTCAAGGCGCTGATCCGGTGCTGCGCCGGCGACGAACGGCCCGACTGCCCGATCCTGCACACGCTGGAGCAACTCGATACCAGCGACGACGAGCCCGAAGCGCGCACCGGCGCCGTGCCACGGCGTACAAGTGGCAACGCAGCGGCAACGAAGCCGCGTGCGCACTGAGCAGCCGGGAGAGACATGCCCAAGATCACCGTCTTGCCCCATCCTGAACTGGCGCCCGAGGGTGCCGAGCTGAACGTGCCGGTCGGCACCTCGATCTGCGAGGCGCTGCTAGACAACGGCATCGAGATCGAACATGCCTGCGACATGAGCTGCGCCTGCACGACCTGCCACTGCATCGTGCGCAAGGGGTTCGATTCCCTCAACGAGGTCGAGGAGTGCGAGGACGACCTGCTTGACCGGGCCTGGGGGCTAGAGGCGCAATCGCGCCTGAGCTGCCAGGCCATCGTGGCGAACGAGGACCTGACCGTCGAGATCCCGAAATACACGATCAACCATGCCAAGGAGAACCACTAGGACCCAGCGTGCCGCCGCGGGCGCGCCGGCCTGCGGCGGGGTTGCTCTGGCAGACGGAGGACTGACGGCGTTGCAGCCTGACGACCGACCCGCGAGCCAGATGTCTACACCCCCTTGCACCACCGCCGGTTAGGCTGGAAATGTCGTCAAAGTCCTTCAATCCGTGATAGTCGGCGCTGCGGCCGGCCCATGAAAAGTCCCACAGGAGAAGTCCAGCATGTCTGCGCCCAAACAAGCCACGCTCTACCGGATGGTCATGCCCGGCCATACCTGCCCCTACGGGCTGAAGTCGCTCGATCTGCTCAACCGCAAGGGCTACGAGGTCGAGGACAAACACTTGGCGAGCCGCGAGCAGACGGATGCGTTCAAGAAGGAGCATGGCGTCGAGACCACGCCCCAGGTCTTCATAAACGGGCGGCGCGTGGGCGGCTACGACGACCTGCGCAAATTCTTCGGCATGTCCGTGAAGGACAAGAACGCCGTGACCTACATCCCTGTGATCGCGCTGTTCGCCATGGCGGCCGCGATGGCGCTGGCGGCGAGCTGGGCGGCCTTCGGCCAGCTCTGGAGCATTCAGGCGGCAGAGTGGTTCGTGGCCTTTGCCATGTGTCTCCTGGCGCTGCAGAAGCTCAAGGACGTGGACGGCTTCGCGACGATGTTCCTCAACTACGACCTGCTGGCCAAGCGCTGGGTTCGGTATGCCTATTTCTACCCGTTCGCGGAGGCCATCGCAGGCGTCCTGATGGTCGCGGGCGTGGGGATGTGGGTGTCGATTCCGTTGGCGCTGTTCATCGGGACCGTCGGGGCCGTGTCGGTTTTCAAGGCGGTCTATGTCGATCGCCGGGAACTCAAGTGCGCCTGTGTGGGCGGGGACAGCAACGTGCCGCTGGGCTTTGTGTCCCTGACCGAGAACCTGATGATGGTGGCGATGGCCCTGTGGATGTGGGCCAAGGTCGCCTACCTTGGGATGCACTGAGCGCCGCGCCAGGTACGGCACAGCGCACGTGCTCGCATCGGTTGTCCTGTGTGCAGGCCGGCCACGACGCGGTGTTACTACGCGCGCGGCGGGAAGCCAGCTTCGCTCAGGGCCGCGGCGATCTGCTCTTGCGAGGCCGAGGTCTGGACCTCGACACGGCGGGTCGGCGGGTCCGTGACGATCTTAGCGTTGGGGTCGATCGTTTGGATCGTTTTCGTAACGGTGCGGGCGCAGCCGCCGCAGGTCATGTCTTCGAGATGGAATTGCATGGAAAACTCCTTTCGGGTTTGGGTGTTTGAAGTCTGGTCCTTGCCAAGGTTGGAAGGTCAAGCGCTATTTGCATCCCCGCTACACCAATCGGCCGAATGCTCATAGGGGCAAGGCCGTGGTGCTCTTTACCCGATCCAGCACGAAGCTTGTCTTGCAGTCCTGCACGCTGGGGTGCTTGAGCAGCGTGTCGAGCACGAAGCGAGAGTAGTGAGCCATGTTCTTGACGACCACCCGCAGCAGATAAGGCGTGTCCAAATCCAGCATCGTCGCCGCCGCCTTGGCGTCCTGGCTGTCGCCGGACGCGGCCGACCAGCGCGAGGCAGCCATCGCCAAGCGATTGGATCGGCTGTCGCGCCAAGCCGAGCGCATGGAGCGCGATCAGAACATCGCCATCGAAACGCTGGCGCTGTTCATCCGCTACTACCTCACCGTCAGCACGCCGGTTCCCGAAGCGCACCAAGACGCGGCCCGCGCGCAGGGCAAGGCGCGATTCGAGCAGTTCACCGAGCAGCTTGGCCGCCACCTGATGCGCGGGCGCAGCCTGGTGCGTGACGTGGTGGAGGAACTGCACCCCGACCCGATGCGGATGGAGGACGCAGCGGCAGCCGCTCAAGCACGGGAGCGTGCGTCATGAGCGCCGTTCCCCAATCCATGAGCGCCACGTCGCTCGACCGGCGCATCCAGATGCTGCGCACGGCAATGGGGCCGCTGATCGCCACCGCGCTCGAAGACCCCGACGTCGTGGAAATCATGCTCAACCCGGACCGCACCCTTTGGGTGGATCGCCTGTCTGTAGCCACCTCGCATCCATGGCAGTGTTCGCTTCGGGTCGAATAGGGGCCCTAGCATTCCTGATCGCGTCGTCGGCGCCAGCTCGTCTGCTTTCGGCCGGAACCTACGCGTATGCTAGCAATCACAGTCCACAAAACCTTGTGGCGATTCAACTTGAATGAACTGCTATGCGCCAGCTTTGGATTGAAGACGAGTGATGTGGTCGAAGGCAGCGAGTTTCGCCTCCGCTTGAGACTTGTAGTTGCGGCGAGCGTGCAGGACAGTTGAGTCGTCTAGCGCAGCCAAGGTACAGGCCCATTCTCCGCCGCGCGGGTAAACGGTAATGCGGAATCCATCCGAAGTGATATGCGGATTCCCCTTTGCCGAAACTTTCCACGCACGCGCAGTCCAACGCTTGCGCTTTGCTGCGCTGCTTTTCATAGAGGCTTCACGGGCTCGCGAGGCCGCCAGGTCGCCTTCCATGTGGCCGGCACATACACACCCAACCTCGAGAACGTTCGGGTAATCTGGGTGCTCCATGTGATGGACGTAGCGGATGGTTTGCGACTCGCACATCTCGCAATCGATCTGCGGCTCTCCAAGATCCTCAATATCTACGCAAGTCCAGCCGCGATGCGGCACTCCGGCTACAGACCACTTGCCTCGCCTATGCGCGACCAGCTCTTATTCTGTCAGAGGATTAGTTACTGCCATAGACCCTGACTACCTAGTAGCCGGACCCTAGAGTCCGGTCAAATGAATTATTCACAGCGCACCTTGTGGCAGGCTATCCCCTGATACCGCTCGATCTTATGTCCGCTGCGTCCGGGTATCAAGCACATGCATACCCCCACCACGAACAGGGCGGGAGCGAGCCCTTCAGCGGAGGTCTCCCTGGAGTCGAAACTGGAGGCTAGCATCGCTCGGGCCGAAACCTGCCTCAGTGCCCGCTTCTGGCCAGAACCGGACGTTCTGCACGAGTAGCGAGCATGTCTGCAGAGAGATGGCGGTTAGGTGGTCGGGTCCCGACGCTGTACCTTACTTGGCTCCAGCGGGCTGATCCGACGAAGCGGTGGTTGGGGCCTCGGCCAGTTCAGGCGAAATGAAGTTGGCATGCACCAAGGCAAGCTGCCCACCTTCAGCAGCGTAGTACTCGGTGACCCCGCAGTTGGGCACATCGCCTTCGCGGTCAAGGTCGAGGATGGCATCCTCGTCCATGCCTTCTAGAAGGTATCGCATGCAATTCACAATCACTTGGTGCGCGACGATCATCACGCGTGCACCGGCGTGGTTCCGTTGGAGATCCCCGACAACGCCGCGTAGCCGCAAGATGACATCACACCAGCTTTCTCCGCCCGGTGGGCGAAAGTAGAACTTTCCGACCAGCCGTCTCTGCGCGGCCAGTTCCGGGAAGGTAGCGACGATGCCACTGGAGGTGTAGCGGTCCAGAACGCCGAACTCCTTCTCACGCAGGCGCTCATCAATGATTAGACGGTGGCCAGGGCCAAGCGCGTCGGCCACGGCTTGGGCGGTCTGCCTTGCACGCATGTATGGAGAAGTCAGCACGATTTGCGGGCGTTGGTGCTCGGCAAGTCCCAGTACCCAAGCACCCAGTGCTTGCGACTGGCGCTCCCCCAGCGAGGAGAGAGGCACGTCCGCGTCGCGGTGTTCCAACTCGATTAAGGTGATGTTATTTGCCTCAGCGTGGTCTCGCGCAACGTTTCCGGCGCTTTGGCCATGCCGTACCACCCAGATCCGCTCTGGCCACCGCGCGGCAACCCCCTCCATCGCACTGTTCTGCTGCATATCAATCTCCCGCTTATCTGTCCGGGCGTTGTAGCGGGCATAAAGTCCTGCAAACGACTGGGTTGAGACATGGTTGAGACCTTGTCGACGACCGAGCCACCTTATCCCCGCTTGACGAAAAGCCGATGTCCGCTGCAAGCGCTCCCTTTCGCAGCGAAGCGCTATGCCTTTGCCTAAGCCTCCACATCGCGCATTGTTAGCGCCGTTTCAAGGCCGGTTTAGTGTCGGCTGCATCGGGCACATGCGCGGCGCAAGAAGGAAGTTCTGTATGTCATTGGGGGAGAGCGCGACACTGTCATAGCATTCGAATTGACTGCACCCCAAGCGAAACCTTTCAACTTTGAAGTCTTCCCGAGCTGCTTCAATGCCCTCCCCCAAGCGAGAGCTGAGCTAGTCGCTCATCGATTCTTAACCGCGCCAGATCCAACCCCGTGTCATCGTTGGCGTAGGGTGAGCCAAACAACGGGACCTCTACCCACCAGCATTCCTGACCGGGGTGTACGTAAGGCGCATGATCGTCTAGCAGAAGGGCCTCCCCGGCGTGAGATGTAACAAATCGCAGGTCCTTAGTTGGTCCGTACCATGAAACGTAGTGAAGCTTCCCAAACCAGCTCGGGGCCACACCCTCCGCTACGAGAAGCCTACAGATTTCTCGCACTCTTGACTCCGGAACAGTCGTAAAGAGTACTAGCTGACTGAACTTGATCCGCATCGCTTCCAGGAACGCGAACAGGCCAGGGCGTGGGATCTGGCTGACCGCATTTGAGATCAGCGTTCCTTCTAGGTCCATTGCAAGAATGGTTGGTCTCATACATCCCTCTGATCTTTAGCCAGACCTGCACGAAAGTCAGACCGCTTCAGGTGCGCATGAACAACAGTCAGCAGTACGACCGTATTCCAGCGTCCATGGTAAATGGCACCCCTTGCCTAGGTGCTGACGTGCTGCCCATCCAAGTAAGATCGCACATCCCGAAGTTCGCGCAAGCCTCCGCGACAAATAAAATCCAGCACGGTGTTACCAGCAAACATGGGCGCCATGTTAGGTCGCCTTATCCAGCCATCCGCCTGAATGGGGTCAGGCAGAAGGATATGAAGAGCTTTGTAAATGCCGAGTAGATAGCTAATCCGCACCAGGACCTCGGCATCGATATGCTCGTAGGCCCCTCGCGCCCATGCCTCATAAAAAGCATCGGGTGGGCTTCCAAGCAAA
The DNA here is from genome assembly GCF_036624925.1 of Stenotrophomonas sp. A3_2. NCBI lineage: Bacteria > Pseudomonadati > Pseudomonadota > Gammaproteobacteria > Lysobacterales > Lysobacteraceae > Stenotrophomonas > Stenotrophomonas sp. A3_2. Next base: position 27,172 of record NZ_JAZKVY010000257.1, on the reverse strand, counting down.
GCTCTCTGCTGAGGTCCGGACAGTTGCCATCGCGCAGCGAGGTTGAAGAACGCTCTCAATGCTGAGCCTGAAAGCTCTTCGCGACTGAGCTCATCTGTAGGGATGGTCATCATGTACTCATCTTCCAATCAACCTCCCTTAGAGGCACATCGTGGCGCAGCACAACCCCACGCCTACAGGTGCGCCGACATCTCTTTCAACAGTCGGCAGCATGCCCATGCTAGCGCAATCCACAAACTGTATTGCGTACTAAATCATCTGACATGCCAGCCGCTGTAGCAGCATGCATATCAGATGATCTGATACGTGATCAGATAATCTGCGCCCCACAAGCAAGAAGATGTGCTCGCTGTTTGCAATATGAAAGAGAGTGAGTGATGCTCGCCTACATGGTGCCCTTGTCGATACAAACGCTAGCACTTCGCGCAACGACTCCTGACCAGCTCGCCGAGCAGGTGGCGGAGGAGTACGGGCTCTATGTCCGGCTCTCAGAAGTGTGGATGCTGCTTGGCTACAACAGCATCAGCGCGGCCAGGCGCGCGGCGTATGACAACCGCCTGGGAATAGCAACCTCGACCATTCCCGGCAGGAAGGGGCGCATGATCCGATCCAGGGATCTCGCCCAATGGTTGTTCAATGCATCACGCGGCGCAGATCCCGTAACCAGTCGGCGGACCGCTCAATGATCCCAATCTGCCCATGGAGGTCCTCCAGATGAGCTAAGAAGACTCTCTGGGGCAGAAAAGACAAACCCCGGCTGGCAGGCCGGGGTCTGTTTAAGGCGCAGCGATGAGAACCGCTATGCCGAATCTACCCCCTTACCCCGATAAGAATCAACCCCTAGGCATTCCGGGAGGGAGGCGGCTGCCCGCCTCCCAGTAGATAGGCAGGGTTCCATGAATCAAGAAGAACTGGCCCAGCGTCTGCGGGAGCATGAGGGCCTAACTGTCGAACAGCGACAGCACATCCTTGAGATGGCTAGCTCGAGTCCAGCGCGGAAGCCAGGAAAAGGCGCGCTGAACAACGTTGTGACCCACTTCAACTCAGTCAAGTGTGGCCAGCTCATCACGCTGGAGAGTCATACCGTTGAACATATGTTCGCGCTGACTCTGGAGCTGGATCCGGATGTGCTTGGCTACTTCCCGCAGGTTGCCTGTAAGGGAGTGAGACTTGGCAATCATGTAAGGAGCGGCACCTTGGATTTTCTGGTCGTCCGCACCCGTCGCATTGAGCTGGTCGAATGCAAGGCCGGCTCCGCTCGTGACAGCTTGCTTGCGGCAAAGTCCGGTGAATGGGTCGACGTCGATGGAAATCTTCAGAACCTTGCCTATGGCCCTTGGGCAAGGCAGCGCGGCATGGAGCACGTCCTGTGGCTCAGTCCCTCCCGCGTCGACACGCCACTCCGGAACCTACAGGTCATCTATAACGAGGTGCGTATGGTACCCGCCAACGAGGCTCAAGCCTTGGGCAGACGCATCCATGCGCATCTCGCCGACGGCCCCAAGAGCCTCGATTGGATGATCGAGACTATCGAGGGATTCAACGTGAGCCAAGCGGCGCTTCTGCTTGGAACCCGCTGGGCCTTCGGTCCAGTTGAGCATGTTCCGCTCACGGACACGAGCAACTTCTTTTTGACCTTGAGTCAGGCTCAGGCTATTGAGATAGGAAGCAACTTCTTTGAGGTTGCCAGGCACTCTCGCAATCAACTGAACTCTGCGTTCGCAACGGCGACGCTAGTCGACGCCACCAACGCCGAAAAGCGGCTCGCATTGATTCAATCCGCGCATGCGAAGGGTACAGCCGTCCCCAAACACCTGCGTGAGATAGCGCGGAAGGTGATCGAGGCGCGAAGCAGAGGTGACAACGAACTCGAGCAGTGCCTTACCAGGTTTCATGCAAGCGGAAACCGAATGAGCCGGCTTACCCCCGTTCAGGAGAAGCGGACGGCTGAGGCAATTCGCGCATACGCCGCAGGCAAGTATTCACAGAAGAAGGACGCATACGCTGCGCTCAAGGAGGCCTGTGAATCTGACGGCGAGTCGCCACAGAGCCGCCAGGCCTTCGAACGCAGGCTCGCTGATCCGCGCCTGGAGCTGCGTAAGGTCCTTGCAACGCAGGGAATGCGTGGCTACCAAAAGCAAAGGCCGCGCTCGGACGCGCGCGACCGGTCGGGTACAGCCTTAGCTAAACATGCAGTCCTGCACGTGGACAGTACCAAAGTCGACGTGAGGGTGGTGAGCGACGATGGAATGGAAGCAAGCGCAGAGTCCCCTCTGATTTATCTAGGGACAGATGAGGCGACTGATCTGCCGATGGCGCATTCCATTGTCTTCGGGCCAGCACGGCGCGATGGTTTGGCCATCCTGATACGTGACTACGTCCGCAGACATGGACGACTGTTCAACAGCATCTTTGTCGATCGAGGAACGGAGAATCAGTCACACTTTCTCATTGCTCTGGCTTTGCGATATCAGTTCTCAATCCATATCTGCCCAACGGCAGGTTCGAGGTTCAACTCGGACGTAGAACGCTACTTTGGAAGGTTCAATTCCCAGGTCAGCCATGAGCTTGTCGGTAGCACCGATCCCGACAAGGCGGGCCGAGGCGTGGATGGGAAGTTCAAGAGCTACAAAACTGCCAAGCACCGCTTTGAAACCGTTCATACGGTTGCCAGGGAAACGCTTTATGAGCACTTCCCGAGCGTCCCTGTACAAGGCTTCGCAAGTCCGGCCGAACGGGCAGCCCACGCAGATCTTCTCTTTCCTAGTGCCGGCCTGCACGCATTGGTTGACGAAGAATTCCTCTTCAGAACCGCGATCCCGCACAGCAATAACAAGTATGTACCCGGACGAGGGTTCGAGGTGAATGGTCGGTACTTTCACTCCAATGAACTGAGGGAGCTCGACGCGTCATTCGATGTTGAGCAGCTTCGAACAGACCCGGAGGACCCGAGCTTCATCTGGGTTAGGACGAATCGTGGACTGTTCAAGGCGTTCTGCAACTTGATCGGGCCTCTAGCTAATTCCACCCTGATTGAGCGGTCATTCAGAGGTATGTATGACCAGCTCTACGCGCCATCGCTCCGCGAAGCAAAGCAGAGCGCGAGGCACGCTCAGGCGATGCGTACGGCAGCCGCGAACGCGAAGCCCAACACCGCGGCTCAACCCAAGCCGGGGGAGGCGGACTCCAGTAGCCTCCCTTCTCAATCAAATGACGCTCTTGACGAGATCGCTCTGCGCGGAATCAAGAAGCGAGCGATGGATGACTTTGACGATATTGAGTCGCCGTAGCTTGTGCAATTGGGGGCAAGCCCGCGCCAGTCATTCAAATTCACAGGAACCGATAGTGGACAGCAACTCTGGAATTCCTTTTGTGAATCATAGCCGCATGAGGACGGCTTACTCCGAACTCTTGAATGCCATCCAAGGTGCGCGCCCAGGTACGTTCGTCTGGGCATTGGCTCCTTCTGGCTCGGGCAAGAGTGAGATCAGACAAGCTATTCTTCCCGTCCTTGCCGGGAAGCAGAGCCTCTGGCCAGCTGGCACGCTTCCTTTGATATCGGTGCGTGCAATGGCCAATGATCGGGGAAAGTTCAACTCCAAGGATCTCACGCTGCGCCTCCATCACGCTGTGGTGGAACCAGACTTCGGCTGGCTGGAGAACAAGGACCGATCGGTCAGTACTGATGCGCACCATGTCCAGGCGGAGGCAGAGGTAAACAATCAGCTGTGGAGGAGAGTGAGGGCAACGCAGTCGCAGCCGAGATTGCAGCACAGCTTCGAATCTGTGGCGAAACAACGTCAACTTAAGTACATCTTCCTGGAAGAAGCGGCAACCTTGACGATGGTGCATCTTCATCAAACCAGCTATGGGTACATGTCGAACCTTGTGCGACTGATTGAAGAAATCGGCTGCGTCATAGTGATGCTGGCTACCCACACTGCGGAGAGTTTGTGGGCGGGACACCCCGACGTCTGGAATCGATCCCGGTTCGTCTACATCCGGCCGTATAACCTGAAGAATTCCCAAGACGAGCGGGATTTCGTTGCAGTGCTGAAGGGTATCGGGCAGAGCTTCAACCTGTCCGATCCCAAGCTCCTCGTTAAGAATACTGATTTGATGTACGCCAATGGTGCTGGCGTGTTCGGCCCCACTATCGACGTCGTCCATAGGGCTGAGCTCCGCCGAAAGAATGAGGGAGCGAACAGCATCACTGAAGCGCACTTGCACGCCAGCTCCTCAAGCGAGAAGGAGCTTGGAACCGTGTGGAGCAGCGTGCTGGCCTTCAACAAGCTTGCGGATCAGAGGCCCTTGAATGGTGAGAAGAGAATTGCTGACTTCCTGAAGCGCATGGGTACGGGGGAGTAGAGCGAAAATGACTACGGCACACATGCGGTATCGGTGGACAGCACTGCCGCCAATTGCACCGATCGACGGAGCCACCGCCCAGACTGAGTCACTTGGAGGGTACTTCCAGAGGATGTGCGAAACGACCGGGTTTACAAAGACACACCTCGCAGGAGTGCTTGACAAAGTTGCGGGTCAGCCAAGAAATGGACTGAGTGAGCGAAATAGCTTCGTGGGACCAGGGCAGGTGAGCCTTAACCGCGCGCGCGCGCTAGAGCAGCTGACTAACCAACGCCTGGTCGGCTGCACGCTCTCGCCTTTCATTAATGTCCTGCAGATGCGGGATGGCGGCCTTGCTGGCATCAATCGCCGCTGGTGTCCTGAGTGCCTGCTGGAGGCTGGCGAGAGTAACGGTCTAAGTGAGAGGCTCATCTGGAACTTCCTTCACTACTCGCATTGCTCCTTGCACTCAGTCAGAATCATTGATCGCTGCCAAGAATGCGGCAACAGTCAACAGTTGCGAAGGGGCAACGCGGCCTCGTGCGCCTATTGCGGTTGCAGCCTAGCGCGCGCAACCACGCACGAGAGGCCGAGCGCACTTCAGTCCTGGGCCAACGCCTCGATCGAGGACGTCGTACGCTGGACCGCAACCAACCCTGATGTGGTTATTCCTGCGGAGAACTATCAACGTTTCTTTGATGGGCTCCTTCAAGATGGGACATTGGATAGGCTGAAGATCGTTCATAACAGGTTCTGGAGGGATGCAATTCGCTTCAGACGAACTACTACCACTTTCAGAACGCTACTCAACCTATCCGCCATCAAATCTGTTGACATTATCGGAATTTTGACCGAACCAGTTCCGGCCTCATCGACTTCATTGTTTCCAAGCCATGAGGTGGACGGTGAGATCGCCTTTGATCTAGAGGACTGGGGGGCTCAGGCGAGGAAATTCGAAGTCGTGCTCCACGCGCTCTGCAAGGCCAATACGCGTGTCTTCCCTAGCCAGCAGTTCCTTAGCTTATTGTTGGTTTCTAAACGAAAAAGTTCTATCCACCGTGCGCCGTCATTCAGCGTCTACCTAGATCTTCAGAGGCAACCTGGCCAGGACCTTCTTGCGGGTCGGAACATGGCGAGCAGAATTATGGCCCTGTCCATGACCCTGCTTAAGAGCGGCATGCGCGAGCGGGGCGTAGCAAGTGAAGTTCTGAAGAGATTCGCCATTTCGGCAGAGATCGCTAGAGAGTGCGCCCGGACCGCAGTTGTTATTACAAAGGCCATGCGCTCTCCGGCCTTCCGAGCTTCCGGTGATCCCTTCCCGTGCCGCTGAAGAAGGCCAGAAGAAGACATCACTTCCCTGCGCAGCCGAGCGGGTTGTTCAACCGCGGGGTTCTACCCCGATATCACGGACGGTTCTAAAAGAGCTGCAACCTTCTGGTCCTGCCTGGCGACCCTTCGTCGCATCCTTGGGTTATGGCGTCGCTCTATGTAGTCAAACGCATCCGCTCGTGCTGCATACTTTGTGGCGCAGTTCGTTCGATAGATCCGCTCACGCTTGAGTGGCCCAAAGAGGGCTTCGCAGGCCGCGTTGTCGCCACAATGACCCACAGCGCTCATCGAGCAGATCAGCCCGTTAGCCGCTAGATGCCCTTGGTAGTCGGGCTGCGGAACTGGCTGCCTCAACCCGAATGCAGGATTACCTCATCGCTTCCTTGACGCTGCCACACCGCCATCTGCACAGCCCGGGTCACCATCTGGCGATCCTGTCGATCGTGTATTGACCAGCCCACGATGCGCTGGTCGTACAGATGCAGCTTGCCCTGTCGGGTCTTGATCTCGGTAATATCTGTCACCCACTCGGTTTCCGGCTCCAGCGCGAGAAAATCGCGTTCAAGCAGTTTGACCACGCCCGGCGCTGTCATGGCCGGAGTTGCGCACCGCCCGCGACGCTTGCGCTGGGGCCAGCCCTGCAGGCCGTCGGCGGCCATCAGGCGCGCATCCGTCAGTCATGAGAGCGTGGCCTGAATGACAGGCTTTGAAATTCCGAGAACACTGCAAATTCGATTGGTGGCCACAGCCCAGTTTCCAGATATGAGAAGTTGATTGACTCAGGGCAGCCGATGGGCAGCACCGCTGGAAGAGAAGGCTACGCCAGGCCGTTCCCGAAAGAATTGGCGATCCGGGGACATCAGTGTTACGAATTGCAATAACAAACTGTTGTCCTTCATGAGGGCCGTCGCCAATCAAACTCCGCCACCATGTACAAGCGCCATCACTGCATTGACCGAATAGGGCCTGCCACTTCATCGCGCGTCGGTGCGCTGAAAGGCACTGCTACCAGACGTACCCCCCTGCCTTCGCTTGGGGGACGGATCCGACGTCGCCCCTTACTTGCCTGAGGGGCCGGGGAACCAAAAGGCGATGCGCGTACGAGGGTTGCCGGAACGTCCAATTCCCCTGATTTGATTAGAATCTGCCCAGGTAGATAGGGGCTGTCAGCCGGCCATCGTCGTGCTGCAGCTAGGGACAGGAGGCGGCTACGCCGCCATGAGCACAAGGAGACATCAGGGTGTACTTGGCAGAGCTGTCTATCTCGAACTTCCGCAAGATCAACAACGCAGTACTGCACTTCCAAAGTGGACTGAACGTTCTGGTTGGTGCGAATAACGCGGGCAAGACCGCCATTGTCGATGCGTTGAGGTCTCTCCTTGCCGGGCACGATGAACCGTATCCGCGGTTGGACTCGGACGATATTCATCGGCCGAAGACAGGATCGCCTAGCGGCAACATCGTGTTCAAGTACATCTTCCGAGGGTTGAGCCCCGATGATGAAGCTGACTTCATGACTGCCCTGAAACCTGCCAAGGACGGGCAGATGGAGGCGCATATCACCATCAGCTTCTCCGAGGCGGATAAGACGGGGCGACTTAGAGCGAAGCGCTGGTGCGGAGACCATGATGATGTCGGCTTGACAACGGACATGATGGAGAACCTTCGTGGCGTCTATCTACAGCCCCTGCGCGATGCTTCTCAGGCTCTTAGACCCGGCCGCACAAGCCAGCTGTCCCGACTGTTTCAGCTGCTCGTTGATGACGATGGCAAGATCGAGATCAATAAGGCACTGAAGCTGCTGGATGATGAGCTCAAGACGAAAGCGCCGATTGTGAGCACCCATAAGGCGATAACCACTCGCCATTCCGAGATGTTGGGGCCACAGCTGTCCCAGCTGCTCGAGCTGGGGGTTAGCGTCAGCGATTTCCAACGCCTGGCTTCGCGTCTCTCCCTTACCGTTGATCTGTTCGAGCTTGAGCAAAACGGGCTCGGATTCAACAATCTGATCTTCATGGCGGTCGTTCTCAGCGAGCTGACCAAGAACCCGCAAGCCAGCTATCGAGGCCTGATCATTGAGGAGCCCGAGGCACATCTGCATCCCCAATTGCAGGCTGTGCTCCTGGGATACTTTGAGACCATCAAGGCAGTGGACAAAGAGAAGCCTGTCCAGCTGTTCGTTACCAGCCACTCACCCAACTTTGCCAGCATCGCCAACCTCGACAGTCTCACCTGTCTTGTCGACACCGGAATCAGGGTGGAGACTTTTTTTCCCCGAGACATCAAGTTTTCTGTCGGAAAGCGTGAGAAGCTTGAGCGCTATTTGGACGTCACTCGGGCTGAGCTCTTCTTTGCACGCCGCGCAATCCTGGTCGAGGGCGCTGCGGAATTGGTCCTTGTCAGTGTGCTCGCCGAGAAGTGCGGTCGCGATCTACGTAAGCATGGGGTAAGCCTCATCAGCGTTGAAGGCCTCAACTTCGACTCATTCATTCCACTGTTCGGCGAGAAGGCGCTGAAGATTCCTGTTTCCGTGCTTACGGATGCAGACCCAACAGGTCCGAGTGAAGAGGATGAAGAGGAAGAGGGCGATGGCAGCGCAGAAGCGGACGACCATGCGCCGGAAGATGGGACCTCTAGTGGAAAGAAGAAGGCGGCTCCTGTCTACCCTTCGATCGGCGACAAGGTGCAGGTGTCCGCCAATACCTTGAGTATGCTCAAGTTCGAGGATTCATATCTCAAGATCTTCCATGGGCTAAAGACGCTTGAGTATGACTTGGCCTTGTACGCCAGCAATCGCAAGATCATGCTTGCGGCGCTTAAGGAGCTACACCCGAAGATCTCTGCGAACCTGGAGAAGAAGGTAGACGCCGCTACGGGAGATGCAGAGAAGGCTCGCGTACTGTTCAGCGGAATGTTCGAGCGGAAGAACGGAAACGTCCAGAAGGGGCGCTTTGCACAAGCTTTGGCGTACCTGATCGCCAAGGCGAAAAAGGAAGAATTCACTGTTCCGGAGTACATCCAGTCTGCAGTCGAACACGCTTGTCAGCTTGGCCCGAAGAAGGCTGAAGACGAATGAGCACGGATACTACTCCTTCAGCTGAACAGCGTGAGATCATCACGGCACCATTGCATCCGATGTCGGTCATCGCTTGCGCGGGAAGTGGGAAGACCTTCACGGCTGTACGCAGGCTGGCCCACATACGTCAATGCCTCGGTGATCACCGGGGCCGGGTTGCGCTCCTGTCCTTCTCGAACATCGCCGTGGAGACCTTCAGGCGCGAGTACCAGGCACTCGCAATGGGATCGCTCAAGATCCCGTCCCACCAGCGTGTCGAGATCGACACATTGGACGGGTTCATTACGACAAATATTCTGCGACCCCACGCCCATCGGACGATGGGGTGTACCACGACCCCGTTCTTGCTATCAGGGAGCGAGTCATTCCTTTTAGGAAAGGACTATCGCTTCTGGGTGGAATCGCCGAGAACCGATAACTACCCAGTGCCCCAAGGGCATATCCATCGCGTTGTCATAGGCCCTTCTGGGGCTGAAACGGGCTTTTTCTATCAGAACTCCGGCATGCTGGCGAGGATCAACAATGGCCCAAAGGTTGCCGCAGCCTTGGGAAAACTGGGGGCTTACACCCATGAGCTGGCCCGCTACTGGGTCGACCTTACCCTCCGCGAACAACCCGAGATCCTCCGAGTCCTTGCGCGTCGCTATCCCCATATCCTCATTGATGAAGCCCAGGATATCGGCATCCTGCACCAGGTGATCATTGAGAGGCTCAGCCAAGCAGGCTCTCAGATTTCCCTTATTGGGGATCCCAATCAAGGCATCTACGAGTTCATGGGCGCGACCGGCTCGTTCCTGTCCAGCTACCACAGCAAACCCGGTGTTTCTGCGGCCGCCCTGACGAGGAACTATCGGTCCGTACCGGCCGTACTCGATCTCGCCAACGCAATCTCGGCGCGCACGGACGATCCGGATAGGACAGCGCCACCTACGCTCCACGGGGCCTACTTCGTTCCGTACACGACTGCCGATACGAAAAAGGTCGTGGCGGCCTTCCAGGCAACACTGGTCTCCGCTGGGTTGGACCCAGCACGCTCCGCCGTGCTCTGCCGCGCACGCAAGTGGGCCAACGAGCTGGCTGGGCATGGGGGTGCGCCTGGCGTGGGAACGACCAAGATCCTTGCCCAGGCAGCGATGGCGCGCGATATCCACTCCGACTACTCAACAGCATTCAGACTCGTGGCAACTGCCATCATGGGTTTGATCGACAACGCGCCCAAGGGCATCGTTGCTCGCCTGACTCAGCCTGTCAGGTACCCAGAGGAACGAGCACTTCGTCGTGTCATCTGGGCTTTTACGCGAGATCCGGTCTCGGGCCTGCCCAGCGCGGCGCTGCCCGCTATTAGCGATTGGCAGCCGGCAATGTTGCAACGTGTAAGGGTCCTGATGACCAATCTGAGCACAGCCCACGGTCTCAACCATACATCGTCCACGCTCGGTGCTCGGCTCTCGAAGAGGAGTTTGCCCGGCTCACCGCTAATGAGCCCGCCTGACCTAGGTGCCGATCAGCCCTTGCGGGTCAGAATCAGTACCGTGCATCAGGTCAAGGGCGAAAGCCTGGATGCCGTCCTCTACATGGCAACGAAACCGCATGTATCTGCACTGCTAGGCGGAGGTTCCACCGAGGACGGGCGAATCGGGTACGTGGCTGTGACCCGGGCAAGGGATCTGCTGTGGTTGGCTGTCCCTGTAACAGCTTTGAAGAGCCTTCGTGCCGATCTCCATGCAAAGGGCTTCAAGGACGCAACCGCTACGGCTGCAGCCCCAACGGCCGGACAGGGCAACGGTTCCCCCTGAATGGGCGCATTGGATAGCAACCCAACGCGGCACTGGAATCAACGTCAGCGCAGGAGATGAAGCTGAATGGGAGCAAGCATAGGTTTTCGCTAGATCGGACTTGAATACGTTTCCCTTGATGGAACTGGGTTCCTGCCGGTCAGCGGGGAGACTATGAGTGCTTGGCAACCATAGTTGCGCCAATGGATGCAGGAAATTTGCTCAACCTATGGTTGCGGATGGCGACAAACCTTTGGTTGCCCGTCTACACATCCGCCGCGTCACCGCTGTTGCGGGGACGTGCCCGTCGTAGGGTGCGCGAGCTGCTGCTCATCATCCTTGCGATGATGCTGCAGGCGGCCGAGCGCAGCCAGCCTCCTGCGCGCATCGTGATTCAGACGGACGATGTCACGCGTTTCTTCCATGTGCTGGATGCCAGCGCTGGAAAGCCGAGTGCCGACGATCTGCAGCGCAGCTATCTGGATGCTGGCACAGACGCTCTGCGCAGCTTCACCGACAGCCGTATCGGCTCGATGGAGCGGCTGGCCAGGGCCATCCAGGACACGCCGGCATTGTTTGCGAAAGCGAGAACCTGCGCGACAGCATTGCCATCGATCCGCATGCGCGTCGCCGCTGCCGTCGATCAGCTGGGCACCTTGTTGCCGTCTGCGGCGCTTTCGCCGGTCACCGTACTGGTGGGCCGCGGCAACAGTGGTGGCGTGACCGCCGAAGCAGGCGTGGTCATTGGACTGCAAGCGCTGTGCGACGCCGACTGGATGAGGCCGATGTCGGCGACCGTTTCGTGCACCTGATTGCCCATGAGTACGTGCACGAGCAACAGCCAGGTGCACGCGTGGAAGTCGAGCAGCCCACCCTGCTCTATCAGGCGCTGCTGGAAGCCAGCCGGTGGCGGCCCGCGTGCGCTGGCATCGAGGCGGTGCCGACGGGCTTTCGATGAAATCCGCTTCATGCTGATGAATACGTGCTTCTGAACAGGCACAAGGCAAGCCGGCCGATGCACGTCCGCCCGCGTGATCCTGCTTGTTAAGTTTTGTTGATCGAACGTCTTCACAGCGCTTCCACGTCTTCCAATTCCAGCTGAAAGCACGGGCTAGCGCCGGGAACAAACGCCGCTATATTCCAGCTTCCCCAGACGAAGGAGGGAGTTGGAAATGAAACTGACCAAGCAGCACATCAACGCAGCACGCGCCATCACCGTCGCCATCGTGGCCACCGTAAGCCTCGGCGCTTGCGCCACCTACAAGGACGAGTTCGCAACCATCAACTCGCGCCTCGATCAGCTCGACGTAAAGGTGCAGGGCGCTGCCCAGAGTGCCGAGTCCGCCAACCAGTCGGCGCAGCAGGCCAACCAGCGTCTGGACCAGATCGAAGGCCGCGTACAGCAGCTTGAAAGGGCACCGGCCGGTCGCAAGCCGCGCGGCTGATAGCTCTCTCACCCTTTGAATTGATCCACCTCTGTATCGGGAACCAGTGGCCTTCGCCGGCCACTGGCATCCTTCCACCCAGAATTGCATTGCAAGGAGCCGTCCCATTCGTACCTCCTCCTCCCCTGCACGCCGCGTCTTCCATGCCGCACTGGCGTTGGCACTGGCCGTTGCGTGCAGCGGCGCAGCCAGCGCCAAGGGCAAGGACAAGGAAGCGCCTGAACAACGCATTGCCGCCGTTGATGAACTTCCGCCCGACCAGAGCGTGTCCGAAACAGTGATCGAGCTGGCCGGCTGGGTGGTCGCCAGCAAGGACAACCAGGGCTATCCGTTTGCGGTCATGGACAAGGCGGCGGCGCAGGTTCTGGTGTTCGGCGGTGACGGCAAGCTGCGCGGCGCAGCACCGGCGCTGTTTGGGTCGGCGATCGGCGACCACTCCGCACCGGGCGTCGCCAAGCTCGCACTGAGCGCGATTCCCGGCCACGACCGCACCACGCCTGCCGGCCGCTTCATTGGCGGTTACGGCCCGTCCGACGATGCCGGACGCGTGCTGTGGGTGGACTACGATTCCGCGGTTTCAATGCACCCGCTGCCGCCGGGCAGCCCGAAGGAAAAGCGTGCCGAACGACTGGCATCGCCCACGCCGGACGACAACCGCGTCACCCACGGTTGCATCAACGTCTCGCCTGCGTTCTACGAGCAGATCGTGCACTCCACGTTCGAGAAGGGCGGTGTGTTCTACATCCTGCCGGACAAGGATTCGATCGCGAAAACCTTCCCGGAGTTCGCACAGAGCCGTGGGAATGCGAAGGAAGAAGACGAGAAGGGCGCGCGGCGCGCAAGCAAATAGAGCGCGTTTGCGTAGCGGAACTCAGGAGGCGGTAGCGCCAGCAGCCTGCGCCAATGCGGCCGCGAGCGCGTCGCCCTTCCTCTCGCTGTAGCGGTCCACCAGGTAGTCCGACCGCCCTCGCGTCAGCAGCGTGAACTTCACCAGCTCTTCCATCACGTCCACCACCCGGTCGTAGTACGGCGAGGGTTTCATCCGGCCGTCGTCATCGAATTCCTGCCAGGCCTTGGCCACCGATGACTGGTTGGGGATGGTCAGCATGCGCATCCAGCGACCGAGCACGCGCAACGTGTTGACGGTGTTGAACGACTGCGAGCCGCCGCTCACCTGCATCACCGCCAGCGTCCTGCCCTGCGTGGGCCGCACGCTGCCATCTTCCAGCGGCAACCAGTCGATCTGGTTCTTGAACACGCCGGTGACCGTGCCGTGCCGCTCGGGGCTGACCCAGACCTGGCCTTCCGACCACTGCGACCACGCACGCAACCGCTGCACTTCAGGGTGGCTCGTGTCCACGCTGTCCAGCATGGGCAGCGCATGCGGATCGAACACGCGGGTCTCGCACCCCAGGTGGCGCAGCAATCGTTCGGCTTCCAGCGCCAGCTTGCGGCTGAACGACTGCGGCCGCAGCGAGCCGTAGAGCAGGAGGATGCGTGGCGGCCCCAGATCTGCGGCGGCGAGCTGGCGGTGATCGGGCTGGGGCAGCGAGGCGTCTACCAGGTTCGGCAGGTGGGCACTTGTGATTGGCTTATTCATTCGACTATTCTAGAAATATGGAAACGTTAAACGCAATCACCGCCCTCACCGCGCTCGGTCATGCCACCCGCCTGGCTTCTTTCCGCCTGCTGGTGGAGGCTGGCCCGGCAGGGCGCATGGCGGGCGACATCGCCACGGCCCTGCAGGTGCCCCCAGCCACGCTCAGCTTCCACCTGAAGGAGCTGGTGCAGGCCGGGCTGGTGGAGAGCGAAAGCCAGGGCCGCCATGTCTGCTATCGCGCCAACTTCGATGCGATGAACGGCTTGATCCAGTACCTGACGCACAATTGCTGCGCGGGTTCGCTGGACCAGCAGTGCGCGGTAAGCGAACCGGCCTGCAGGTGCTGAGATGAAGCCAGACCCCGTGATTCGTGCCGGCACACGCGACGACCTGTCCTGCATCCGAGACCTTCTGCAGCGGGCGCAGTTGCCCGTGGCCGATCTGGAAAGCAGCGAGGTCGTGTTTCTCGTCGCAGACCTCGACGGCGTCCCCGTGGGCGCCGTTGGATTGCAGGTTTTCGGCGCCTCGGCGCTGCTCCGCTCCCTGGTGGTGTCTGATGACCGACGCGGCACCGGCCTTGGACGCGCATTGCTGGCAGCGGCCGAAGAGATGGCCCACCGTATGCAGGTCAGGGAACTGGTGCTGCTGACAACATCGGCAGGCTCGTGGTTCGCGCGGCACGGCTATGCCGGATGCGATCGCGCGCAGATAGCGGAGGCGATCCGCAGCTCTGCCGAGTTCACCCGTCTCTGTCCGGGCAGCGCGCTTTGCATGTCCAAGCCACTCACTGACCACGGAAGCCACATGACCCGTAATGTCCTGTTCCTCTGCACCGGCAACAGCGCCCGCAGCGTGCTTGCTGAAGCCACCCTGCGCGCCTGGGGCGGCGATCGCTTCAGCGCATTCAGTGCGGGCAGCCAGCCCACTGGCCAGATCAACCCCTTCGCGCTGGCCCAGTTGCAGGCCGAAGGAATGCCCATTGAAGGGCTGCGCAGCAAGTCGTGGGATGAGTTCGTGGATGCACCCCCGATGGACCTGGTGATCACCGTGTGCGATTCAGCCGCAGCGGAGGCCTGCCCGGTGGTGTTCGGTGATTTCATCCGCGGCCACTGGGGCCTGCCCGATCCGGCGGCCGTAGCGGGTAGCGATGCCGACAAGGCCGCGGCATTCGCGCAGGCCCATGCCATCGTGAAGCTGCGACTGCGTGCATTGCTCGCCTTGCCTGACTCATTGTGGTCCGACCGCGAAGCGCTGCAGCACGCGCTGGATCAGATTGGGCAGTTGCAGCCGACCGACAGCATGCCGTGACTTCCCGCATGAATCTGTTCGAACGCCACCTGACGCTTTGGGTCGGGCTTTGCATTGCGGTCGGCACGCTGCTGGGCCACTTCCTACCCGGTGCTTTTGCCGCGCTGGCATCCGCAGAGATCGCCAAGGTCAACCTGCCGGTTGCGGTACTGATCTGGCTGATGATCATCCCGATGCTGCTGAAGGTCGACTTCACTGCGATGCGCCAGTTGCAGCAGCACTGGAAGGGCATCGGCGTGACGCTGTTCATCAACTGGGCGGTGAAGCCGTTCTCAATGGCGCTGCTGGGCTGGCTGTTCCTGCGCCATGCCTTCGCCGACTGGTTGCCCGCAGCACAGATCGACAGCTACATCGCCGGGCTGATCCTGCTGGCGGCCGCGCCCTGCACCGCCATGGTGTTCGTCTGGAGCAACCTGTGCCGTGGCGATGCCAACTTCACCTTGAGCCAGGTGGCGTTGAACGACGCGATCATGGTGGTGGCCTACGCGCCGGTGGTTGCACTGCTGCTGGGCCTGTCGGCGATCACCGTGCCGTGGGATACCCTGCTGCTGTCCGTTGGCCTCTACATCGTGGTGCCGGTGCTGCTGGCTGCGTTGCTGCGGCGCTGGATCCTGATGCATCGTGGCGAGGCGGCGTTGCAGCGGGTGCTTCGCCATCTGGGGCCCGTCTCGTTGTGCGCGCTGCTGCTCACACTGGTGCTGCTGTTCGGCTTCCAGGGCCAGCAGATCGTGAAGCAACCGCTGGTGATCGCACTGATTGCGGTGCCGATCCTGATCCAGGTCTATTTCACTTCCGGCCTGGCCTACCTGCTCAATCGTCGCCTGGGCGTGGCGCATTGCGTGGCCGGCCCTTCAGCACTGATTGGTGCCAGCAACTTCTTCGAACTGGCGGTTGCCACCGCGGTGGGGCTGTTCGGCGTGCATTCGGGGGCTGCGCTGGCGACGGTAGTTGGTGTGCTGATCGAGGTGCCGGTCATGTTGTCTGTGGTGCGGATCGTGAACCGTACTCAAGCCTGGTACGAGAGACGCGAAGAGCACTGACACACCGGAGTGCGCCGAAGTCGATTTACGTTCTTCGCCCCGCACTGTCGTCATCGGCCTGGTGGAGTGCCCGTACGCCACGTCATCAACTTCGACCCAGGTCGCATATTCCCCATGCCGCTACGGACGTTGCGGCGCCTGCGTCTGCGACGGCTTAACAGCATGCAAAAATGCCAAAAGCGTCTTTGATCCAGCGTTGAATGCAACTCTTCTGATTGGCGTTGCGCAGCGACGGCGGTACAGATGGTGGGCCGCCGGAAAATGGGTGGCCGGGCCTCGAAAACCCGTTAGATCACGAACGTTGTTTGCGCTTGCCAGCCGGCGTCACCCCGCGTGGCGCCGGCTGGCATTCCGTCTGCCGGCTATGGCGGGCGGAGCGTGGAGGCCTTGCGCCTGCCGGTCTTGTTCGTGATCTCCCGGTTTTCGAGCCACGTCTCCGCCCGCCACCTTTGCGTGGCGGCTACCGTCTGTCCTGCACGGAGCACTGCCATGACCTCACCGGACTTCCCCCGCCTGCATCCGCATCGCTCGTCCGCCACTGGCGGTGAGCCCTCAGAGCACGCGGCTGCGACCGACCCGAACGCCTTCATCGCCACGCTTCACCGCATCGGCAAAGGCGCGGCCGCCGATGGCCAACCCTGGCCGGAGCGTCACCAGATGCCGGGCCGTTGCATGGCGCTGGCCGATGCGGACTGCGCACTGGCCGGCCAGCGTGTGACGCTGGAGCTGCTGCTGGCGGCCGAACGCGTGCGCCAGAACGGCACGGAGGCCGAGTACGTGGGCGACCGGGTGATGGAAGGGCTGATCATGGCGTGCCTGACGATGAACGCACAGGCCAGCGCGCGCATGCAGCCGGACGGGTGACGCCGGCGCCACATCACTCGCAGAGCGCGCTGTCTTCCTTCAACGCGGCATCCTGCAGTGGCTGGCGCTGTTCGATCTGCTCACGCTGTTCCGCCGTCGGCTCGCCCAGCCACCACACACGGCAGCGCGCGGTAAGACGGCCGACCATCTT
The DNA here is from genome assembly GCF_036624925.1 of Stenotrophomonas sp. A3_2. Taxonomy (NCBI): domain Bacteria; kingdom Pseudomonadati; phylum Pseudomonadota; class Gammaproteobacteria; order Lysobacterales; family Lysobacteraceae; genus Stenotrophomonas; species Stenotrophomonas sp. A3_2. The sequence continues at coordinate 10,237 of NZ_JAZKVY010000257.1, read as the reverse complement.
CGCCTGCGTGGGTGAGTACAGCATCGCCAACGCGGTGCCGGGGCAGTCGTGGGCCTGGCAGGCGGTGTAGAACCACCACGGCTCGCCCTGCAGCACTACCAGCTCGCCAGGGCCGCTGGGTCCGCTCAACAGGCGCTTGCGCAGCGACGGCATATCCTTGTCAGTGGATTCGGCGTCCTGCGTGCCCTTCATCAGCGCATCGAACGCGGCCAGCACCTTCGGGTCCTTGCGGCCGCAGTCGTCCACGGTGCTGCCGCCGACCAGGGTGAAGAAGTGGGTCGCCAGCGGATTGTCCGCGCAGGTCAGTTCGCCGCCGGCGCCCGGGTCTTCCGGTTCGCCCTCGCTGTCCCACACCGCGGGGTCCACGCTGTCTTCGATTGACGGTTCCTTCTCGACCACCGTGGCCGTGGCGGCCGGAGCTTCGGTGGTTGGTGCTGGCGCCGCAGCAGGCGCGGCCTCGCCAGTCTTCTCCGGTGCCTGTCCGCAGGCTGCCAGCAGCGCGGCCATCATCGCCATCCCTGTGATTCGCATCTTCATCGCGTGTCCTTGTCTGATCTGCGCTGCATCCACCGAATCGGCGGCCGCGTGATTCTAACCAGCGGCGCGCTAGGATGCGTCTGAAGCCTTCCCATCATCGCCAGGGCCTGGACGCATGCGCCGCACACGACTCGCCATGATCTTCTGCAGTGCCCTGCTGCTGGCATTGCCGGCAATTGCCCACGATGCAGAAAACGCGAAGCCTGCGCAGCCTCTCCCGGACGCAGCCCTGCCCGCACCGCTGGACCGTGTGCTGCGCAACTACGAGCAGGCGTGGCGCGGGGGTGATGCCAGGGCACTGGCTGCGCTCTTCGCCGAGGATGGCTTTGTGCTGCAGAGCAACCAGCCACCCGTGCGCGGGCGCACTGCGATCGAGGCTGCATATGCCGGACAGGGCGGCAGTCCGTTGCGGTTGCGTGCCTTGGCGTATGCGGTGGAAGGGAACACGGGTTACATCATCGGTGCGTACAGCTACGGCAACAACGTGGGCGATACCGGCAAGTTCACGCTCACGCTGAAGCGTGAGCGTGATGGGCCGTGGCTGATCTTTTCGGACATGGACAACAGCAACGCGCCGCCGCGGGCGCGGTGATGAATGCCGCCGGGCATGGCCCGGCGCTACCGGGCACCAACCAAGGTTGGCCGCTACCAGAAGCGGGATCCGTCCTGGATCCACACCATGCGTGGATGAGGCGCACAAGAAAAAACCCCGGCACCTGGCCGGGGTTTTTCGATTCACTTGAACAGCGTGTCCGGATACTCCGGTTTCTGTTCCCGCGCCAGCAGTGCGCGCAAGCCTTCTTCCGGGGTCTGCTCGCCATGCAGCACGGCACGCACACCGTCGGAGATCGGCAGGTCGATGCCATGGCGGCGCGCCTGTCGCATCACTTCGTCGGCAGTCTGCACCGACTCGACCACCTGGCCGATCTCGCGCACGGCATCCTGCAGCGTCTGGCCGCGGCCCAGGGCCAGGCCCAGGCGGCGGTTGCGCGACAGGTCGCCGGTGCAGGTCAGCACCAGATCGCCCAGGCCGGCCAGGCCCATCAGCGTTTCCGGCTTGGCGCCGATCGCAGCGGCCAGGCGCAGCATTTCGTTGAGGCCGCGGGTGATCAGGCCGGCACGGGCGTTCAGGCCCAACTGCATGCCATCGGCCACGCCGGTGGCCACCGCCAGCACGTTCTTCATCGCGCCGCCCAGCTCGGCACCGACCATGTCGTCGCCGGTGTAGGCGCGGAACGCCGGGCCATGCATCGCCTCGGCCACCGTCTGCGCGAACTCGGGCACGTCGCCGTGCACGGTGATCGCGGTCGGCAGGCCCTGGGTCACTTCCTTGGCGAACGACGGGCCGGTGACCACGGCCAGCGGCACGTCCTCGCCCAGCACTTCGCGCGCCACTTCGTGCAGGAAGCGGCCCGAACCGGGCTCAAAGCCCTTGGTGGCCCAGGCCACGCCGGCACCGGCCGGGCGCAGCGGCGCCAGCGCGCGCACGGTTTCGCCGAAGGCATGCGAGGGGGTCACCACCAGGATCCAGGCCGCGCCCTCCACCGCCGACGCCAGGTCGGTAGTGGCACGCAGGCTGTCCGGCAGCGGGATGCCCGGCAGGTAACGCGGGTTCTCGTGGCGCTGGTCGATGGCGTCGACCACGGCAGCATCGCGCCCCCACAGCACGGTCGGGTGACCGTGCCGTGCGAGCAGGCTGGCCAGCGCGGTTCCCCAGGAACCGGCGCCCAGCACGGCGATCTTGTCAGCGGGAGTGCTCATCCGTGACGTCGCGGCAGGAATCAGGCGTTGCCGGCCGGCTCGGAGTCAGCCAGCGACGGTGCGTCGCCCTGCTCCTGGCGCTGGCGCAGGGTTTCTGCGTACAGGCCTTCGAAGTTGATCGGCTGCAGGAAGAACGGCGGGAAGCCGCCGGCCTGGATCAGGTCGCTGATCAGCTGGCGCACGTACGGGAACAGGATGTTCGGGCACTGGGTGCCGAGCAGCACGTCGATCGACTGCGGGTCCAGGCCGACCAGGCCGAACACGCCGGCCTGCTTCACTTCGGCCACGTAGGCGGTGCGCTCACCGGCCTGGCAGGTGAGGGTCACGGCCAGCACGACTTCGAAGGCGTTCTCACCCAGGCGCTGCACCTGCTGGTTCAGGTTCAGCTGCAGCTCCGGCTGCACCTGGTCATTGAAGATGGTCGGGGCGTTCGGCGACTCGAAGGAGACGTCCTTGACGTAGATCTTCTCGACGGTGAAAGCGGGGCCGGTGGCGGCATCGACCGGCGCAGCAGCGCCGTTGGTGATCTCTTCGGACATTTCCAGTAACTCCAATGAATGCAATGAAAACGATGGTCGAATTACTGCGATGGGGGCGGGATCAGGCCCATACAAGGCCGGATCCGCCACCTGCGGCAATCAGTTGCGGCCCTTGACCAGCGGCAGCTCGGCCTGCTGCCAGGCAGGAATGCCGCCGTCGAGCACGTAGACCTTCTCGAAGCCGGCCTTCTTCAGCGCCTTGGCGGCGGTTTCCGAGGCGTTGCCGCTGCGGCACACCAGCACCACCGGCGACTGCCTGGCGTTGGCCACCAGCTTGTGCTCCGGGCCGAAGGCACTGGCCTGGGCGTTGCGGCTGCCGGCAATGTGGCCCTTCTCGAAGTCACCGCTGGCCGACAGGTCGACCACCACCGTGCCGCCCGCGTTGATCAGCTGGGTCAGTTCGGCGGGCTTGATGCCCTTGAAGCCCCGGAACAGGCGGCGGATCTCGGTGACGATGATGGCCACGGTCAGGCCGACCAGGGCCGCGGACAGCATCGGGTTTCGGCCTGCAAAGGCCAGCAACTCTTCGTAATTCACTCAGGTCACGGGTCGATTAAGCGGGCGCCGATTGTCGCACAAGCCGGACGCGGCCCGTCACTGCCCCTTCCACAGGTCCGGCAGGCCGGCTGTCTGCCACCACCGCTTGGCCTCCGGGTCCCAGCGCCAGCGCTCGACCACGACCACGGTGCGCTCGGCCTGGGTGTTCTGGTTGATCACCCCGATTTCGACACGGCGCTCGACCAGGCCGCCATCCAGCGCGGCGCTGCTGCGCTCGCGATAGGACGACACGCGCAGCTGTGCGTAGCGGTTGAGCTCGAACTCGGTCGGCGGCTTTTCCTTGCGCAGCTTGGGGTCCAGATAGCCGATCGCATCGTCCATGCTGCCCCAGCGGATGGTGGCGCCGTAGGCGATCTGGGTCTCTTCCAGCAACTTGCGCTGCTTGCGGCTGAGGTCGTCGGCCGAAGCCACGGCGCTGACCAGCAGCAGGGAACACATCAGGAACTGGATGAGGCGGCGCATCGGTGGTTTCCCCAGGACGTCAGCCTGCCATCCTACCCTTTGGCGAAGGCAACGAAGCGACCGCTGAACTCGGCGGCCGGCTTGCCATCGGCGCCGGGCTGGGTGGCGATGATGCTGATGCGGGCCTTGCGGCGCTGGCGGAAGGTATTCAGGAAGGCATCCCAGCCGCTGGCTTCGGCCGCTTCGGCATGGGCATGCAGGTCTTCGTAGACCGGGGCCAGGTAGCGCAGGTTGCTGTCGGCCACGTAGACCTCGGCATCGTGGCCGGCCAGGCGCAGGCGCAGGCTGACCAATGCCCAGCCGGACAGGGTCAGCACCGAGGCCAGGCTGCCACCGAAGGCGTTGCCCTTGTCGTTGACGTTGGCGGCCAGCGGCGCGGTGATGCGCAGCACGCCATCGGCATAGCCATCGAGCTGGATCTGCATGGCGCGCACCGCCGGCATGCAGTCCAGCACGTCCTGCAGGGCGGCCAGCGAGGAAGTCAGAGCATCAACGGACATCGGAGCAGCGACCACGACAACGAAGGGCCCGCATAATGCAGGCAATGGCCGACCATACGATACCCACTGGCGCCGCCGGTTCCGAGCCGGGCTGGACCTTCATTTCGCTGCGACCGCAGGGCCAGAATTCCGCGCTGCGCCGCGCCGTTGCTGGGCTGGGCGGGCATGTGGTGGCCCTGCCGCCCTGGCGCCTGCAGCGCTTGAACGGCATGCCAGTGGTGCGTCAGCTGCAACGCGCGCTGAACTGCGACCGGGTGGTGTTCACCAGCCCGGCCGCGGTTACCGCGGCCGCCACCCTGCTGCCGCTGGCCAAGGCGCAACGCAGCCCGTGGCTGACCGTGGGCGAAGGCACCGCGCGCGCGCTGCGGGAGCACGGCGTCGCCGGGGTGCATGCGCCGCAGCGGATGGACAGCGAGGGGCTGCTGGCGCTGCCGGTGCTGGCGGACGTCCGCGGCCTGCGCATCGGACTGGTCACCGCGCCCGGCGGACGCGGCCTGATTGCTGCACACCTGCAGACCGCCGGCGCCGCGATCGAACGTGCCGATGTCTACCAGCGTCGCCTGCTGCGGCTTTCGCCCCGCACGCTGGCGCGATTGGCGCATTCAGCGCAGCCGTGGGTGCTGGCGGTCAGCAGTGGCGAGGCGCTGCTGCATTTCTGGCAGCAGCTTCCGCCGACTTGGCAGCAGCGCCTGCGGGCGTCTGCCCGCGTGGTGGTTGCCAGCGACCGCCTCGGCGAACAGGCGCGGTCGCTCGGCCTGCGGCACATCTCACGCAGCGCCGGCCCCGCTGCTGCGCAGCTGGTGGCCGCTGCACACGCCACGCTCACCGTCCCGGCAGCGAACTGAACAGGGACGTGGATCACGCTTGCCGCTGTGGTCGGCAACAGTGATGCTGTGCACCATGCGGCCTGCCGGACCCTGACCGGCGACGTTGCCGACAAGGAAGCCCCATGAACGAGACTCCGCCCGTTTCCCCGCCCCGTAGACCCGTGCGCTGGTTGCTGCCGCTGGCCGCTGCGGTCGTGCTTGGCGCGGGCGGCTATGCCGGCTGGTACGTCTGGCAGCAGCAACAGCATGAGCAGGAAGCGCAGGCACAGACCACGGCCGTCCAGCTGAAGGGCCTGGAGGCCACGCTGGATGCGCTGCGTCGTGACCAGCGCGCAACCAGCCAGCGCCTGCAGGACGCGGCCACCACCAACCGCGTGCTGCGCGACGAGATGCTGGGCCTCTCCCAGCGCAGCGCGTTGCTGGAAGAGAACCTGGCCAAGCTGGCCGACAGCGCCAACCAGGGCCGCCAGGCGGTACAGCGCGATGAGGCCGAACTGCTGCTGACCCAGGCGGCGCAACGGCTGAATTATGCCGACGACGTGGAGGGCGCACGCCGCCTGTACGCACAGGCGGCCACCGCACTGGCCGAACTGCCCGACGCTGATGGCCTGAACCTGCGCCAGGCGCTGGTGCAGGAGCGCGAGGCACTGGACGCGCTCGGCAGCGGCCCGCGCGTGCAGTCGCTGCAGCGTCTGGATGCTGTGGCCCGGGCGCTGCAGGGCCTACCGTCACAGATCACCGGCACGACCGGCGGCAATGCTGCCAAGCCGTGGTGGCAGGCCACCCTGGCCCCGTTCGTGGACATCACCCCCAGCCGCCAGAACGGCCCACTGACGGCCGCCGAACAGCGCAACGCCGACGATGCACTGCAGCTGGAACTGACGCTGGCACGTGCCGCCATCGAGCGTGGCGACCGCGCGGGCCGCAACTCCGCCCTGGACCGGGTGGAACACTGGGCACAGCGACGCTGGCCGGATTCACCGGCCCTGCGCGCGCAACGTGCTGAACTGAAGGCCTTGCGCGAACTTCCCCTGCAGGCCAACGACGCTGTCCTTGGCAGCACCCTGCAACAACTGCGCACCCAGACCGACCGGAGGTAAGCCCGCATGAAACCCCTGCAATCCCTGGTCGTGCTGTTGCTGGCCGTGGCCATCGGCGTGGTCGCCGCGCAATGGCTCGGCGCCGATGACCTGAACCGCTTCGGCGAGGTGACCCTGCGCTACGGCGGCTACGACTATCACAGCAACCTGCCGAAGGTAGCGCTGCTGGCGGTGATCACGGTCCTGGTGCTGTGGCTGCTGTGGAGCCTGATCGCTGCACCGTTCCGTGCCTGGGGCCGCTACCGCCGCAAGCAGGGCAGGGTGCGCCTGATCGACGGCCTGCAGGCCTACGAGCATGGCCAGTGGCAGCGTGCCGAGAAACTGCTGGACGGTGCGGCCAAGGACCCGGAGGTGAGCGCGGTGGCGCTGGCCAATGCGGTGCGCAGCGCACAGGCGCGCGCCGACGGCCCCGCCGGTGAAGCACTGCTGCAGCGCCTGGGCGAAAGCGATGCCACGCTGCAGGCGCTGCTGCGCGCCGAACAGCTGTTGGCGCGCGACCTGCCGGTGGATGCGATCAACGCATTGGACGTAGCCGCGATCCAGCCGCTGCCGCCGCGCGGCCTGTGGCTGCGTACCGAAGCGCTGGCGCGTGCCGGCCGCGCACACGAGGCCTATGGCCAGCTGGGTGCGCTGCGCCAGAGCAAGGTACTGCCGGCCGAATCAAACAGCGAACTGGAAGCCCGCCTGGCCGCACAGGCGCTGCTGGAAGCGGCCGACGTCAACGCATTGGCCGCACAGTGGGAAGCCACGCCGAAGGCGCTGCGGCCGACCCCGGACGTGGTGGGCGCCTATGCCAGCCGCGCGGTGGCCCTGAACTGGGATGAGCCGGCGCTGCTGGCGCTGGAACAGGCGCTGGACCAGCGCTGGGACGACGAACTGGTGGCGCTGTACGGCCGCCTGCCGGCCGAGCGCCTGGCCACCCGCCAGGCCAACCTGGCGCGCTGGCGCAATGTGCATGATGGCTCGGCCGCACTGCATCTGGCGCAGGGCCGCGTGGCCCTGGCCCAGCAGCAGTGGGATGCCGCCGATACGTTCCTGCACGAGGCCATCGCCGCCGGCGCCGGTGCCCCGGCGTGGGAGGCACTGGGTGAACTGTTCGCGCAGCGTGGCGAACACGCGCTGGCGGCACAGTGCCTGGCCAATGCGCTGCGCCTGCAGCGCGGCGAGGACAGCGTGGAACTGGTACGCGGCAGCGAAGCGCCGCTGCGTGCCACGGTGGAAGAGCAGCCGATCGCGGTACAGCCCCCGGTATATGACGCCAACGAAGAGCGCGACGAATTCGGCAACCCGCGGTTGCCGTGAAGCGTGCCGACCAACGGTTGGCACCCACCGGAGAAAAAGAACGCCGCCCACCGGGCGGCGTTTTCATATGTGGAACCCGGTAGTCGCAGCGATCAGCGTTCGACGATCGCCACCACGCCCATGCCGCCGGCGGTGCAGATCGACACCAGCGCGCGGCCACCGCCGCGTTCGGCCAGCTGCTTGGCGGCGGTAGCGATCACGCGTGCGCCGGTGGCGGCGAACGGGTGGCCGGTGGCCAGCGACGAACCCAGCAGGTTGATCTTGTCCGGGTCGATGCGGCCCAGCGGTGCATCCAGGCCCAGGCGGTTGCGGCAGTAATCCTCGCTCTCCCACGCACGCAGGGTGCACAGCACCTGCGCGGCGAAGGCCTCGTGGATCTCGTAGATGTCGAAGTCCTGCAGGGTCAGGCCATTGCGCTTGAGCATCTCCGGCACGGCCACGGTCGGTGCCATCAGCAGGCCTTCGCCATGCACGAAGTCCACCGCAGAGACATGCGCATCGCGCAGATAGGCCTGCGGCTCATGGCCGTGCGCACGTGCCCACTCTTCGCTGGCCAGCAGTACCGCAGCGGCACCATCGGTCAGCGGGGTGGAGTTGGCGGCGGTGAGCGTGCCACGGCCGGAGACCTTGTCGAACGCCGGCTTCAGCGTCGCCAGCTTTTCCAGCGAGGTATCCGGGCGCAGGATGTTGTCACGCTCGACGCCACGGAACGGTGCGATCAGGTCGTTGAAGAATCCGCGCTCATAGGCGGCAGCCAGCTTCTTGTGCGAGGACACCGCCCACTCGTCCTGCGAGTCGCGCGAGATGTTCCACTCCTTGGCCATGTCCTCGCAGTGGTCGCCCATGCTCTTGCCGGTGCGCGGCTCGGCCACGCCCGGGAACTCGGGCTTGAGCTCGGAGAACTTGAAGCCAGCGGTGAGTGCGCGGATCTTGTCGCCGGTGCTCTTGGCGCGGTTGGCGGCCAGCAGGCGTGCACGCAGCTTCTTGCCGTAGACGATCGGCACGTCGGAGGTGGTGTCCGAACCACCACCGATGCCCGATTCAATCTGGCCCAGCGCGATCTTGTTGGCCACGGTGATGATGCTGTCCAGCGAGGTACCGCAGGCGCGCTGCAGGGTGATGCCCGGGGTCAGCGGCGACAGGCCGGAGGACAGCGTGGCTTCGCGGCCCAGGTTCCAGTCGCTGGAGTGCTTGATCACCGCACCCATTGCCACTTCACCCAGCTGCTGGCCATGCAGGCCGAACCGTTCGACCAGCGCACCCAGCGTACGGACCGACATGCCGAGGTTGCCGACATCCGAATACGCGGTGTTCTGGCGACAGAACGGAATGCGGACGCCACCGAGGATGGCGACGGGACGAGCGTTGGGCATGGAGATACCTGGCATGGATGAGGGTGTCTGCAACATGGCCTGCACGGCGGAGCAGGCATAATGGAGCCAAGTGTAGCTGCCGCCCTGTGATGGGCCAACCGTGGAACCATGAGCAAACCCGACCCCGCGATGAATGCCCTTGGCGTGCTGGCCCTGGAACTGGCCGGCGGTGAAATCCCCCGCCAGGCGGTGCTCAGCGCAGAACAGGCCGGTGAACTGGCCGAACGCGTCGGCCGTGACCTGTCCAAGCTGGTGCCACAGGTAGCCGAGCTGGACCTGGTGTTCGCCGCCGCCCATTTCGACCCGGCCGAAGTGCTGCGCCCGGGCTGGCCGATCCATCGCCGCCTGGAAGAACTGCAGATGCGTGCTCCGGGCCGCAACCAGGGCCCGCGCCTGCTGGCCTTCGGTACCGATGCCGAGGGTGACGTGCCGCTGCCGTTCCAGGCCGATGCCAGCCTGGTTGGCGGTGGCCTGCGCGTGGTGCCGTTCCTGCTGACCGGCAGCGATGTGGCCACCACCAACGCGGTCGCGCATGCGCTGGAAGACACCTTGCTCGCCAACGGCATGGCGCATGCCGACACCGCGCTGATGGCGCAGAACAGCTTCGGTGCGCGGATCGAACACGCACGCTACTTCACCGTGAACGATCTGGCCGCGATGATGTCGATGCAGTACGACAACCAGGGCCTGGCCGCGCTGTGGCCGCTGATCGAGACCGCGATCATGGCGCCGGGCGAGGACGAGTGGCTCAATGCCGCGCCCGAGCCGCTGCTGCGCTATACGCACGGCGAAGCACGCATGGCACTGTTCGACCCGGCCGGTTGGTGCGCGCACTACAACCACAGCAAGAACGATTGCGACCGCCTGAAGGGCATCTACGAACAGTTCCTGATGCGCCAGCGGCAGATGGCTGCGGTGCTGGAGGCACACGGCGTGCCGGTGCTGTTCGTGCACTGCGAGGCCGGGCAGGACGCGCGCGAGTTGCTGGCGCGCTGATCTGCGGATACGCACCGCCGGGCATGGCCCGGCGCTACCGTGCAATTGCGTTTCGCCGGGGCGCGACCGCCGTGCGTATTGCTGTAGCGCCGCGCCCCTGCTCGGCTCAGGTCCCCCGAAGAGCAGCCGAGCCTGGGCTCGGCTCGACAGGCAGCGATGCCAAGAAACACGCCGGCTTGCGCCGGCGGTTTCCGTTTACATCAAAAACGTCCTTACGGGGCCGTGTGGCTCAACGCACACCCCACGCGCGGCCCCGCGGTTGCGGTCCGCTGGGACGGGTAG
>NZ_JAZKVY010000256.1:0-316 GCF_036624925.1 Stenotrophomonas sp. A3_2 | reverse complement strand
AGACGGCAAAGGCGGGGCCGTAGCGCTCGTGCTCGGTCGGGATGAGAGGGCGTGGTCCGACCAGGCTCATCTGGCCCTGAAACACATTGACCAGCTGCGGCAGCTCGTCCAGGGTCAGAGTGCGCAGGATCTTGCCGCACTTGAGCAGGCGCGGGTCGTTTTCGAGCTTGAAGTTGCGTTGGTACTCCGCCAGCAGCACAGGGTCGTTCTGCAGGATCTGCTCCGCGTCCCGGCGCATGGTGCGGAACTTGTACATCCAGAACTCGCGCCCGTGCTGACCAATCCGTCGCTGTTTGTAAATCACCGGCGCGCCGTC
>NZ_JAZKVY010000026.1:0-4813 GCF_036624925.1 Stenotrophomonas sp. A3_2 | reverse complement strand
TCCGCGCGGAAAGAAAAGTAACCAAAAGAAACGCGCCGCCATCCGCGAGCCGGTGCTGTGCACCGGTACCCTGCGCACCACGCCCCCCCCGGGGCCGGGGGGGGCGACGCGCGGGGGGTGGGGCCCCCCAGCGAGTCCCGCCCCGCCCCCGGGGGGGCCGCGGCGCCCCGGGTACCGGTGCGCAGCACCGGCTCGCGGATGGCGGCGCGTTTCTTTTGGTTACTTTTCTTTCCGCGCGGAAAGAAAAGTAACGCCCATGAACGCATGCGCCCGCCACAGCAACAATCAGGCAGAAGAGAGGCGCGTGGCGCTACGCGCCGCCGGCAAACCCATGCTGCCGCCACGCCTCGTACATCACCACCGCAACGGTGTTGGAAAGATTGAGGCTGCGGTTGCCCGGCCGCATCGGCAGGCGCAGGCGGCCGCCGTCGGGCAGGGCATCGAGCACGTCCTGCGGCAGGCCACGGCTTTCCGGCCCGAACAGGAAGGCATCGCCCTCTTCAAAGGCCACGCTGTCGTAGCGCACGCTGGCGCGGGTACTGAGTGCGAACAACCGATTCGGTGCGATCCGCGCCAGCGCGGTGTCCAGGTCGGGGTGCACCTGCAGGCGTGAATACTCGTGGTAGTCCAGCCCGGCGCGCTTGAGCTGCTTGTCTTCCAGTGCGAAGCCAAGCGGCTCGACCAGGTGCAGCTGCGCGCCGGTGTTGGCACAGAGCCGGATCACATTGCCGGTGTTGGGCGGGATTTCCGGTTGGAACAGGATCACGTGGAACTGGGGCGCGGCATTCATCGGCGCAGTGTACCTGCGACGGCGGCCGCCTTTACGGCGCACGCCCTGCGCGAGGCAGGGCGGCACCGGTTACGGGCGCAGCAGGACCTGGGCGGTTTCGGTGGCCAGGGCCTGCAGGTCGGCGGCGCTCGGACGCACCTGCAGGGCCGGCAGGTTGACGATGACCGAGTTGGCGACGTTGGTGGCGGCGGCAGCCAGGGTCGCGGCGTAGCGCTGGGCTTCCAGCTCGGCGGCCAGGGCGACGCGCTGTTCCAGGCTCGGGCGCACTTCCACCGAGGCCAGGGTGGTGATCGGCATCGCGGCCGCAACCGGGGCGGCGACGTAGCCGTTGCGCTCGGCCAGCTGGTCGGCGCTCGGGCGCACTTCCACGGTGGCCAGGGTCGGGATGCCGCTGGCCTGTTCCCAGGCCTGCTGGGCCAGCTGGTCGGCGGCAGGGCGGACCTGCACGGTGGACAGCGTCTTGATGGATTCGGAGGCCTGCACCGACGAAACAACCGCGGTGCCGGCAATCAGGGCGATGGCGATGGCAATGGTCTTGGCGTTCATGACGGGGCCTGTTTAGTGTTGGTGATCAGTGGTGTGGTAGTAAGGTAGTACACCAATTCTGGGCTTGCAAGGAAAATTTCCGATTTCCTGCATTTGTTCAGTCTTCAGTCAGCTTTCGTCTGAAGCCCTTCCTGGCGCAGGAACTACCAAGCAATCCGCGTGCCAACTTTTAGTTGTTGATTTAGAAGGGGTTTGTTCGGGTAGAGAAGTGTCCGGTGGGCGGACACCTGTCCATTCCTCGGGCCGCGGACACTGTCCGGACGTTGCCTGCGGGCGCTTGTGACCGCCCCTCCCGGGCCGCAAAGCAGGGGTGGAGGGGCAAGGAGGCAAACACCCCCAGTGACTGCCGGCCGATTCCGGCCGCTGTGCGCGCAGGCTAGGATCGGGGTTCACCTTCGTGACCAAGGATCCGGATATGTCTCTCGCCCTTCGCCCGCGCGCTGCACTGCTGGCTGTCGCCCTCAGCACCGCCCTGGGCACGCTTGTGCCTTCCCATGCGCTGGCGGCCAAGCCGGCCGCACCGGCCAAGGTCGATATCCCGTACGAGCAGTTCACCCTGCCCAACGGCCTGCGCGTGATCGTGCACACCGATCGCAAGGCGCCGATCGTTGCGGTCAACGTCTGGTACCACGTGGGCAGCAAGGACGAGCCGGCCGGCCGTACCGGCTTCGCGCACCTGTTCGAACACCTGATGTTCCAGGGCAGCGAAAACCACGACGGCGAATTCTTCGAGCCGTTCAAGCAGGTCGGTGCAACCAACCAGAACGGCACCACCAACACCGACCGCACCAATTACTTCGAGAACGTGCCGACCACCGCGCTGGACATGGCACTGTGGATGGAATCGGACCGCATGGGCCATCTGGTCGGTGCGATCGACCAGGCGGCGCTGGACGAGCAGCGTGGCGTGGTGCAGAACGAGAAGCGCCAAGGCGAGAACCAGCCCTACGGCCAGGCCTGGGACCAGCTCAACAAGGCGCTGTATCCGGTGGGCCACCCGTACCACCACGGCGTGATCGGTTCGATGAACGATCTGAACGCGGCGTCGCTGGACGACGTGAAGACCTGGTTCCGCACCTGGTACGGCCCGAACAACGCGGTGCTGGTACTGGCCGGCGACATCGACCTGGCCACCGCCAAGGAAAAGGTCTCCAGGTACTTCGGCAGCATCCCGGCCGGCCCGACCATGGCGCAGCCGGCGGTGAACGTGGCCAAGCGCAGCGCCGATACGCGCGAGACGATGACCGACAAGGTGCCGCAGGCGCGTATCTACCGCGCCTGGAACGTGCCGCAGGTCGGCACCACCGAGGTCGATCAGCTGCAGCTGTTCGCGCAGGTGCTGGGCGGTGCCAAGTCCTCGCGCCTGAGCCAGCGCCTGCAGCACCAGGACAAGCTGGTGGACAGCATTGCAGCCGGACTCTCTACCTCGCAGCTGGGCTCCAACTTCGTGATCATGGCCACGGTCAAGCAGGGCCAGGACCCGGCCAAGGTCGAGAAGATCATCGACGAGGAGTTGGACCGGCTGATCAAGCAGGGCCCGACCGCCGCGGAACTGGAGCGCGCCAAGACCGGCGCCCGCGCCGGCTTCATCCGCGGCATCGAGCGCATCGGTGGCTTCGGCGGCAAGGCCGACGCCCTTGCAGAATGTGCGGTGTTCACCGGCGACCCGGGCTGCTTCCGCACCTCGCTGGCCAACATCGAGAAGGCCAGTCCCGCCGATCTGAGCCGGCTCGGCGCACAGTGGCTGGACACGGGCAGCCACACCCTGGTGATCGCACCGGGTGAGCGCGTGGCGCTGAAGGAAGATCCGAGCCAGGCGCCGAAGCCGTTCACCGTGCCAGCGGTGGACCCGAAGTACAGCACGCTGCCGGAGCAGGTCGACCGCAAGGCCGGCGTGCCGCAGACCCGCGAGTTCCCGCAGTTGAAGTTCCCGGCGCTGCAGCGCGCGACACTGAAGAACGGTACCCAGGTGATCCTGGCCGAGCGCCATGAGATTCCGGTGGTGCAGTTCAGCTACCAGTTCCCGGGCGGCTTCAGTGCCGACCAGGGCCGCAAACCGGGCACCGCCAACTTCACCATGAGCCTGATGACCGAAGGTGCCGGCAAGCTCGGCTCGCTGGCCTTCGCCGATGCGGCGGATGCGCTGGGCGCCAGCCTGGATGCCTCGGCCGGCCTGGACTCGATGAGCGTGGACCTGTCGGCGCTGAAGGAAAACCTGGTGCCGTCGCTGGCGCTGTACCGCGACCTGCTGCGCGAACCGCGCTTCGAGCAGGGCGAGATCGACCGGGTCAAGGCGAGCTGGATCGCGGGCATCCAGCAGGAGAAGGTCAACCCGGGTGCGGTGGCGATGCGCGTGCTGCCCCCGCTGCTGTACGGCAAGGGCCACCCGTATGCCATTCCGTTCACCGGCAGCGGCGACGAGGCGGCGATCAACGGCCTGACCCGCGAGGACCTGGTCGACTTCCATCACGACTGGCTGCGCCCGCAGAACGGCACCCTGATCGTGGTCGGCGACACCACCCTGGCCGAGATCGTGCCGCTGCTGGACAAGCAGCTGGGCGACTGGAAGGCTGCCGGCGATGCCCCGCAGGTGAAGGCGGCCACCGACGTGGCGCTGCCGAAGGGCCCGCGCGTGTTCCTGATCGACCAGCCGGGCGCGGTGCAGGCCAACCTGTTCGCCGGCCAGGTGGTGGCACCTTCCAGCGCCACCAGCTCGACCCGCTTCGACATCGCCAACGGTGTGATCGGCGGCGACTTCACCTCGCGCCTGAACATGAACCTGCGTGAAGACAAGCACTGGTCGTACGGTGCGCGCAGCAGCGCGGTCAATTCGGTGGGCCAGCGCCCGTGGATGGCCAGCGCGCCGGTGCAGATCGACAAGACCGGCCCGGCACTGGCGGAAATGCGCAAGGAAATCGCCGCGTTCGCCGATGGCAGCAAGCCGGCCACCGCCGCCGAGGTCAACCGCATCCGCAATATCCAGACCCTGAGCCTGCCCGGTGCCTACGAGACCGCCAGCGCGGTAGCCTCGACCATCGGCTCGATCGTGCAGTTCAAGCGCCCAGACGACTACGTGCTGCGTCGCAAGGCCGAGATCGAGGCGATGACCCCGGCGCAGGTGCAGCAGGCCGCCGCCGAGATCAAGCCGCAGGCGCTGACCTGGGTGGTGGTGGGTGATCTCAAGCAGACCGAAGCGGCCGTGCGTGCGCTGAACCTGGGCGAGGTGACCGTAATCGATGCCGAAGGCAACCCGGTCAAGAAATAAGGGATGTGCCTGCCCGCCACGGCGGGCAGGTCTCCCGTGGTAGCGGCGGGGCCCGCCCCGCCCCGGTGGGGGGGGGCCCCCCGACCCCCCGGGGGCGGCCCCCCCCGCCCGCCCCGCCCCCCGCGCGCCCCCCCCGGCCGCTACCACGGGAGACCTGCCCGCCGTGGCGGGCAGGCACATCCCTTATTTCTTGACCGGGTTGCCTTCGGCAT
>NZ_JAZKVY010000255.1:0-382 GCF_036624925.1 Stenotrophomonas sp. A3_2 | reverse complement strand
CACGGCGCGCTGCTGCACGTGGACGCGGTGCAGGCGGTGGGGCGCGTGCCGGTGGATCTGGCGGCGCTGGGGGCGGACAGCCTGACCGTCTCCGGCCACAAGCTGGGTGGAATCAAGGGCGCGGGCGCGCTGGCGCTGCGGCCGGGGCTGAGCTTCGCACCGCTTATCCTGGGGGGCGGGCAGGAGCGCGGGCGGCGGGGCGGCACCCCTGCCCTGCCCGCGATCGCCGCGCTGCGGGACGGGATGGAGGCGGGCGCAGTGGGGCTTGGCGCGGTCCCGCTGGGTGATCGAGCGGCGCGGCTGCCCAACACCACCTGCCTCGCCTTGCCCGGGGTGCCGGCGGAAACGCAGGTGATCGCGCTCGATCGGGCGGGGGTGTGCG
>NZ_JAZKVY010000254.1:0-441 GCF_036624925.1 Stenotrophomonas sp. A3_2 | reverse complement strand
GGTGCAGCTCGCGCGGGCGAGCGACGTGCTGATTGCCGATATCGACGCGCTGCTCGCCCATATCATCGGCACCGAGCTCGCCCGCCTCCACGCGCTCATCGCCGCGGTCCAGGCCCCGCCCGAACGCCTCCACGCCGCCCGCCGCGCCGCCTTCCTGGAAGCCACCCGCGCCGGCGGCACCATCACCCCGGCCTACCGCCTCGTGGTGCTCGACCTCGCACTCCTGCCCGATGATCTCCGCCCGGGGCTCGAGGCCGCCCGCGCCGCGATCGGCGAGGCGCTCGCCGGCCCCCTCGGCCAGCACGCCCTGGCCCTCCTGGAGTCCCCGGGCTGCACCCCTGACGAGATCGAAATCCTCATGGCGAGCCTCGCCCCCGCCGCCGAGCCCATCACCCCGCCGGCGATCACCGCGCTCCCGGCCGCCGCGGCGCCCGTCCCGTC